>DATBMP010000158.1:0-20041 GCA_036554845.1 Pyrinomonadaceae bacterium | reverse complement strand
TCAAGCAAAGATCACGTTGGGGAAGCCAGCGTCAAAGGACCACGAAGATGTCATTAACCCGAGTCTATTCCAATTACTTCAGCGGTGACGTCTGTCAGAAAACGTCCCGGCAATCGGCCACTCTCTGTCGGGCCGTTGTTGCCTGTTTGATCGTCTTGTTCATGACGGGTTGTCTTCCTACGACAAGCGATGGTCCAGGCGTTCTCGTCAGTCAGGATCACCTTCTGAAAGATATTGTCATGGGGAATGCCCGCTTCGTACCGCAAACACAATCACAAATCGTTCTGACTCCGGCGCACGATTATTGGATCAAAAGTGGCGAGGCGGTGGCAGCACACTGGGACACACTTGAGTACCGCTGGGAAAAACTGGGCTCTGAATGCAACTTCGATAATGGTCCATCAAATGACTGTCTGATCTGTGACTATTGTCAGATCACCAATGGCTGGGAAGAGCCTTCATGTGTGGGTCTCACCGTTTGCCTGGGCTGGGACGCAGTTGTCGTCCAGGAGAATTTCGATTCCTCTGCTCCCGCGAAACAGGTCTACCACTACGCTTTCACTGAAGGGGGCTGGGCCTGCGAAAACAAGCCTGAACCTTCCGACCCGGGGTGTCCTAATGCTGATCGACCACTGCTATTCTTCCCAACTGACGAAGGCCTCTACAGAATCGCCGAACCATACAACGGAGGCAAAGAAGCAGCAGCAGAAACTAAACTGTTTATCGTCGACGATGGCACCAGCAGGATTGCCGCTTATCAACTGAACCACGAGGTTGTTGACGGTACGAACTACTGGACGTGGAGCGTTGGCGGTACCGATAAATGGTTTGAGAACTTTAGCTCGGAACTCAATGTTACTGGCATTCGCATTCGCAAGGGCGAGTGTGTGAACGATCCGAAGAACGGTCGATGCCTTGCTCCACTCGGAAGTGCGTGGACCAAACCGTCGCGCATTCTGTTTCTCCCAGGCTATAGCGGAACAGTGTCGGGCTATGGGGGCGAATCCGATCTGGTTTGTCACGATGATCCGTCCGGAACAGAAGGCTTTTACATCGACCTTTCAGCTTGCCGTACTTCCAACGACGCCTCACCGCCGATCGTCCCAAAGTTCGTTACCCCCACATACCAATTCAATCCGAACAGATCTAACGAGCGAATAACCTGGCTGGTTGAGTTCAACGCGAACGAGGGTGCTGAACCAATCACGCCCGGCGAGAATTTGATCATCGAGTTCCTTATTCAGGGCTGATTTGAGAGTCGAGTTCACGATCAAGAAAGGACAGGCTGAAATGAGTTTCAAAGATGGGCGATGCTTAGCGCTTCTGCTTTTACTGATTCTGACCAGTACTGGCTGCACCGACGAATTCTATCTCTCCGAGAAAGAAGTCGCTGCCTATCGCACTGCCCTCGCCACCGAGACAGCAATGAATCTCAACTTCAGTAATTTGCAGGGGCATCAGGTAACACTTCAGTTTGATAATTCAACCGGGTCGCCTGTCGTTTCCAGTACTAACCTTACAGGCGAAATGCGAACGACCGGTCTGGCCAATTTGGAGACCGGTCCAGCTGCCATCTCACTAGATAGGGCGGGCTCGGAACTCGAGAAACAGCTAAACAACTGGATCACGGGTCGTCTTCAGCTGTACACCGGCGCGTCTAACGAACACGCACGACTCACAAGTCTCGACAGCGTCACAGTTGGTTTCAACAATAGTCCTCACTTCACCTATCACGCCGATCGCCAGACAATTGCCTATGACGTTCAGATAACGCTCACAATCAACGGCACGCTTGAGGTGACAGCGCTTGACGCGTTCCTCGATTTCTTTTTCAACATTAATGGGACTTATCCGTTGACCATCACGATCAACAATCTACGGTTGCAAGGCGAAGCGGATCTTACATCCGGTTTTTCAGATGCTGGTCGCATTGTCTTCAAGATGAGACCTGAGCGGCTGGGCCCAATCGACGTACAGGGAAATGGTGCGTCAGTTCCATCTGAGGTAAGAAACGGCGTACGAGATCTGCTGGCCCAGAACCTGTCAGCGAGAATCGAGGAGTCGTTTATCCAAAGGTACGACTATTTTGCTTTGACCCGACTAAGTTTGGACCAACAGGGAGCGCTACAAGTCAGTTACAAACCGAGACCGCACTGGCTTGGACCGCATTCAACCGATCCGATGCTCCACGTTGTGAGTCGTGCTTCAAATGGAAAGCTTTACCACGGTCGCAAGTCTAATGGGGGATGGAGTTCATACAACATGGTTCCATTTCCGAGTTCATGGCCTGTGTCGGGTATTCTTCAAGACCCGGCTCTGTTTCATTCGGGCAGCGACAATCTGGAGCTGGCCGCGGTCAATCAGAACAATGCGCTCGTCTATGGTCACTGGCGCGACGAGGCGTGGGGCGATTTCATGTTGTTCACCCCGGGCCAATGGACCTCGCCCACGGTTGGTTACCGGGGAAAACCCGCTGTTGTTGCCACAGCACCAGGCCAAGCCGAGATAATCGTGAAAGATGGAAACGGCAAGTTGTGGCACCTTCGTCGCGTGAATGGTGCATGGGTACCTCCAGCGATGGTCCCATTGAACGGATTTGCATCAGCGCCAGCCCCATATCGCGATCCCACAGCAGTTCATGTTGGAAACAAGTTAGTTGTTGTCTTTGTTAACGGTCAGAGCAGACCCACCGCGATCGCTTTTGATCTTGAGACGGGTATCTGGGGACAGCCCTCTTCGCTGAGTACACAATCGTTTACGAACCTGCCTCCGGCGGCCGTAGCGAGTGGCGATCGCCGTGTCGATATGGTTTATGTTGGGCCAAGTGGTACGCCCTATCACAGAATTTTCGAAGTGACGGCCGCGAACTTTCAACCTGGTGTCGGACAAACGGGTATCAGCTTTTCGGGCAGTGACGTTGCGCTCAACGAAGTATTTAACTCCGCACCGGTTCTTGTAGCGTCCGGGTATCGCAAGTTAGAGCTGATCGGCCGCGGACTAGGCAATCGTATTTATCACTGTCATTACCGTGCGAGTGTTCCTTCACCGGCGACAGTTGACGGGCGTTTGTTGACACCCGGTTGGCAGAATTGGACCAGCTTTGTTGACAACGTTTTCGCTACTAATCCCACCACCAACGGTCAAGTTTCGGGATACGCATTGGCTGCAACCAGAACCGGTAGAACTGAACTCGTGGTGCGCGCATTTGGTTCCACGATCTACACGCAAACGGGCCTCTTTCATAACAACTACGAAAGCGAACGTTTTGCTGTGGCGCCGTGGAAAGCCGTTCACTGGCGTGGTTACGAGAGCGCGGGATCGCAACTCTTCGTGGGCTACCCTGCCTTAGTGGTAGTAGATCGAAACATTCAAGTTGTATCGGCTGGAAGAGTTCCGGGTCTTACGCAACCGACTCCGCACTCAGCACGCGTTGGAGAAAGTAATTCGGCAGAGTTCAGTCTTTCGGCATCCCCGCTTATCCGCACCGCGACGAGTCCTATTGATCCTATCGTCTTGTCATCAGGGCCAGGAATAACAGACGTCATAGCAATGCGTACCGATGGGCGGCCCGTCCACACGCGGTCCGGCGGAGGTGTGGGAGGCATGCTCAACATTCCAACGGATGTGACCCTAACAAAGATGGCCGCCGCGAGTTATGGGAATGGGATGATCGACTTTGTTGGTCTGGGCACGGACAACAAGTTGTATCACTGGCGCTATCGCAATCAGGGATGGAGTAGTCCTGTACTAGTGGGAAGTGGATTGATCTCCTCACCCGCCCTGGTCCATGTCGGCGCCGGACAACTGGAGTTGTTTGCAGTCGACTTTGATTATCGACTGATGCGTTGGAGATTCACTGGCACGGGTTGGTTGGCCCCTACGGTCATCAATGCCACTTTTCAAATTAACCACCAGCTGTTTGGACCATTATCAGTCTCAAGTTACGGCGACGGTTCAGTCGATGTCGTTGTAGTGAACCGAACTACTGAAGAGCTCAACCATCGTCGCGTTGGACCGGGTGACGAGACGTGCGTTCCGTCATTTCCTAATGTATGTCCCGCGCCGCGGGTCTTCGCAAATCTGGGCGGACGGGCGTGGGAGGATCCGGTCCTTACAGCGTTCAGTCCGACCCGATTGAATGTGCTGACAATGCACAATTTTGCGTGGTTCAGTATTTGGGCCAATCGGCATCCCAACCAATGGGTGACGATTCCCCCGCCAAGGGATCCACGACTGTTGTGGAGCAACTACGAATACATAGGTGGTGACTGGATGGTGATTGGTGGAACTGCGCATGCTGGAAGAAAGAGCTTTTCAGCAGTTGCTGTTCGCAGTGGTCGAGTTTATGTCAATCGAGTTGAGGACGGCCGGTGGACTGGTTTTCAACCGGTGATCGGTCAGACAGCACAGATGCTTTGGCCGTCACCGATTCTTCTACCTGGCGTAGCGGCACACGGCAGTTGAAAACCAAGTTGCAGCGGAATATCCAAGTGGTTCAGGTGGTCAGCCCGCGATTCGGAATTTCAGTGGCTTCCATTGAACGGACGTAACGTTCGAACTCGGGAATGTCATCATCGCTAAAGATCATTCCGGGTACATCATTTATGACCATGTACTTCGGCAATGCTCTTTTGACTTCATCGCTGACATCGAACGCATCGTTGCATCGACTCGGACATTTCCAATAATCGAATCGAACTGTTGGCGCGGCCGAACCGGCTGGGACAATGAATGGTTCCCAACGGGTCCTGCACTTTTCGCATTGCAGGACCGGCAACCAACCGTTGAGTTTGACCCCGACTCTGTTCAGTTCCTTTTCGAGAACGGATCTTTCCATTTGCTGGGCCCCTTTCTCATTCCTCCAACCTTCAGATTTAGCCTGGTACGGACACACTTTCGGGAGCGGTAACATCCTCTTCGGCCAGCAGACTATATACCAGTCCTCCCAGTGAACCTCCGATTAACGGAGCTAACCAAAACACCCACAGTTGTGTCAGCGCCCAGCCACCAACGAAGACTGCTGGCCCAAGACTTCGTGCAGGATTAACAGAAGTGTTGGTGACGGGAATACTAATCAGGTGGATCAACGTCAATGCGAGTCCGATCGCAATCGGTGCAAACGCTTGTGGAGCACGTCGATCGGTAGATCCCAAAATGATCAGCAGGAACATCATCGTCAGCACAGTCTCAGCAACAATTGCTGCTAGTAAGGTGTAACCACCCGGAGAATGTGCGCCGTAGCCGTTTGCTGCAAATCCATCAGCAACAGTGAACCCGGCTCTTCCGCTTGCGATTACGAAGAGGACGCCGGCACCGGCGATCGCTCCCAACACCTGGCCTACCACATAGGGAATCACTTCTTTGGCTGGAAAACGTTTAGCAACACATAGACCCGCGGTTACTGCCGGATTGAGATGACAACCCGAGATGTGACCAATCGCAAACGCCATCGTCAGAACTGTTAGACCGAACGCCAGTGAGACACCGGCAAAACCGATACCGAGTTCAGGAAATGCAGCCGCCAGCACTGCACTCCCGCACCCACCGAACACCAACCAGAATGTCCCGATGAACTCTGCAACAACGCGCTTCGTTAGTGGCATCGCTTTCCTCCTTTTGTTTGGACCGCAGTCAAAGAAAGGCAGAAGACAATTCTGCCAAACGTTGTGGTGATTGGATGGAAGGGAGTTGGTAGTTTAGTTCGTTGGGACCGTGGCCTGCAAAGGTTTTGATCCAACTTTGAAGACAAAAAAGGCGGGGTTTATTAGGGCCCAACTTCAAAGAAGTGTACGCTTGTGGAAGTTCGTAAAATTCAAGGGTTTCGAAGCAAATACTTCACGAAATCTGTTTCGAGAGGGTTTTCAAAAATATCGAATGACGGTTGCGATTGCAGTAGAGGATCTTAAAAAAGTTTATCGTTCGAAGAGCCACGAGATTGTGGAGGCTTTGGATGGAGTTACATTCGAGGTAACCCAGGGAAAGATCTATGGTCTGCTTGGTCCTAACGGCGCCGGTAAGTCTACCTTAGTAAAAATCCTCAGCACCATCACTCTCCCAAGTTCGGGACACGCCAGCGTCATGGGGTTCGATGTGGCTCGTAAGCCCCTCGAAACGCGTCAACAGTTGGCTGTCGTTCTGCAACAAACTGCGACCGAGAATCTTCTCACCGTTCGCGACAACCTTTTGATCTACGCCTTTCTGCACGGCGTGGGTTCGGTGGAGGCTCAAAGACGACTCAACTCAATCGTTGATGAGTTTGAATTAGGCGAGAGATTGAACGACACCGTGCAGGAGTTGAGTCTGGGAACGAAGCGTCGAATTCAAGTCGCGAAGATCTTCATGCTCGACGCACCCGTGATCATTCTGGATGAGGCAACGACAGGAATGGATCCGTTAATGAAGCGTCGTGTGATGGATCGGCTACGTGCGGAGGCTCGAAAGGGACGCACCATTCTGTTAACGACACAGGTTCTCAGCGAAGCCGAGGAGCTGTGTGAGACGATCACGATATTGGATCGTGGTAAGGCGATGGCTTCGGGAACGTTGCGTGAGCTGCGAAAACTCTCAACGCACATCTTTCGCGTCAGTCTGACGCTGGCGGATACGAATGGCGAGGTACTCACCCGCCTGAAGGCCCTCCAGCCAGTGGAGTTGGATGTCAGCGGAAGTACTGTCGAGATGGTATTTCAGGGTGAGGAAGCATCGTTACTCGGCAAGCTCGCAGAGATCTCGCGAGACACACCAATCCTTCAATTCGAGGTTCGTGGTCCAACACTCGAAGAGATCTTTATTAATCTGATGAAGGAGACGAGATGACCGGCGTGGCAGCGATCTTCTACCGAGACTATCGGCAGAGGATGACTAACATTGGGTTCGTATTCTGGGATCTGTTTGTGCCCCTGGCTTACCTTGTTCTGTTCGGCCTGGGTTTCGAGCGGATGGTAGGTGGGTCTATTTCATTGGCGGGAAACACGGTTGGCTACACGTCGTTTCTGTTGCCAGGTGTTTTGGGGATGGTGACGTTCTCAGTTGCGATGAATACGTCGTGGGGATTTTTCATGGATAAGGATTCAGGGATCTTTTACGAGCTTCTGACCTATCCGATAACGCGCAGACAGGTATTGATCGGAAAGATCGGATTCAATGTGTTGCTGGCTGTAATCGGATCAGCGTTGGCGATCGTGCTTGGTGTGTTAGCACTGGGTACGAGTGTCCGTTTGGATCTTATGCCGCTCACCCTGGCCATCGTAATAATCACCACGGCCGGATGGTTCTTCCTCTTCAGCGTGTTCGCCATCAGACTCATTCGAATGGATGCGTTCAATACTTTAACGAGTGCGTCATATATCTTGCTGATGTTCTTCAGTTCGATGTTTTATCCGCTGAACGACTTGCCGACGTGGTTTCGAGTTGCCGCCTACCTGAATCCGATGACATGGCAGGTCGATCTCTTGCGATACAGCGTGCTGGGAGTTGGATCGCACTTCGTTCTGGTACTGGAAGGAATCGCGATCACATTGTTTACGCTCGTCTGTCTAGCGTTAGCTTCGTGGTCGCTGAATCATGCGGACTGAATTCATTGTCGATTGTCGATTGTCGATTGCCGATTGATGCGATAACGGACGGGCAATGAGAGATCGAAATCAGCAACGGCAATTGGCAATCCGCAATCGGCAATCGGCAATCGGCAATCGGCAATCAGCAATCGGCAATCCGCAATCCTCCTGAGTCACCCAAAGATCGGATCCTGCGCGCGATACTCGCTGGCACTAACCCCGGTCAATTCCTTGAAGCTTCGAGAAAAGTAGTGGCTGTCTGAGAACCCCACGCGAGCTGCCACTTCCTTAACGCTGAATTCCCGCGAAGCCAACATTCTCTTTGCCTCTTCGATACGCGTTTGTCGCAAAAGCTGACGGAAGCTTATTCCCACTTGCTGGTTAAGAATGCGGGAGAGTTGACTAGTGGACATCGGGAGTTCACGTGCCACCACGGTCAAATCCAACTCGGGATTTGAGTAGTGCTCCGAGATCACTCTCATGACTTCCTTCACCGTTTCGTAATTATGGCCTTTGTGGACATGGAGACATGGTTCCATCGGCAGGACTTTCCGCAAAGCTTTGACGATCTCCAGGTCCTGCTTGTCACCAGGCGACTCGCTCAGTACAAACTCACCCCGAATCAGGTCGTCCATATTCTGGTTGTCATCACTGCGGCGCAAAATCAAGACTGGCGTTTGCGGATAGACCCTCCGCATCTGACTGAGAAACAGCCGTCGCACGGGGTAGCGTGAGATGCCAATCACGATCAGGTCGACAGGGGTCGAGTGGTTGTATCTGGACCTGTCCTTCGATAGAACAGAAGTTAAGATCGTCGAAGGTACGTTTCCAAGTGTTGCAAGGACGTGCTCGCAACAGTCGATCGCCATTATGTGTAGGGGCACGTTAATGGTCCTTTGAAGTGTCAGTAGAGCTTCAGAGTGAATTTTGAAGTGCAGCGAACGGCAAGATCCAACTCGTAACGGCGTCCAATATTTAGGCTCAACTATCGTTGCAGTCCACTTGTTTTTGAAGCGCAATCAAACCACAACCAAGCAGCCTTTTTCTCCACCTTTTAGCGTTTTTCGTCCACGAAATACAACTTGTTCCGAGGTGAGTGGTTGTTTATTCTCAACTCGGAGCTGATTGGGAGCTCCATAGACTTGCCCGCCCGATAGCCACCTCGCACACCGGTGTGAAGTTGAATCCGGTAAGAGTGCTGGGGGCAAATAAAACAAGAAATCAGTTCAATCCAGTAGTTTTTGGAGCGAACCCTCAAGGGCCACGGACCAAACGCCCGTGCTGACCACGATGCCCGTTCGTGTTCTTCACCTGGAAGCGTGTTCGTGTGACTAGCGAAAGATCTGATGCACCATAAATTTATCCCCCGGTTTCAAGGGATTTCAATCATTCAAAATCATTCCGTAAGGCGTTTCCTCAATCTGCGCACAATCACAATAGCAATTTTTGGCTTCTTGATCGTGGGCCTTCTTTTAGCCCAGAACAAGACGGTCAGTGAAGCAAAAGCGCACCTTCAAAACGATCAAATCAGCCCGGCAGGTCATGAAGTAGCTGCAGCTCCTACATTCAGGACGCCTACCGATCTGCATTCCATTATTAGCGCAGTGAGGTCTGAGGCAACGGTTGCAGCCAATGCTGCGCCAGCGCCAGCTCCGAGTTTGATCACTCAGTCAGGATCTTCCCGCGCGCTGGCAATGGACTCGGTAACCCATACGGCTGAGCCCTTTCCGGTTACCCAACGCGTTCCATTTGGAGGCGATTCGCGGACGCGGATCATGCTTTTTGTCAGAAATCTGGAGCTTCAGCCCGGCGAGGATGTCTCGGTTGTCCAGGCGGACGCCGAAGACAGCGATCACAATTTTTATCCATTAACTGTCGAGTACGTGGGGTCCTTATCCATTCCTGAGCCGGTGCAGTTTGTGGTTATCCGACTCAACGATGCTATGAACAATGACACGGGAAGTGTCAATGTCCGGATCTCTTACCAGGGAATGGTGAGTAATACAGCGGAAGTAGGAGTGGGCCATCTGGGAAGAAGGCGGCCACCTTCTCCAACACCAACTCCGACCCCAACACCGGCGCCGACACCTCCACCGACACCAACGCCAACACCAGCACCGACGCCAACTCCCACGCCGTCATCGGGAACGGCCACGTTCCATTCGCAGCCTGGGGATGGCCGGGTCGCTTACTTCGGTTCCTCGAATAGCGGATGCAACCCGGGAATGTGGACCACAGGTCACAACGCTCCTTCTGCTTCGGCGCCTGATTCAACGACAAGTGTTCGTTCTAATTTCGTGAGTTCCGGTTGTTTAGGAAACAACGCGGTCAATTTCAGCCGGGGCTTTCTGGCTTTTGATACTTCAGGTCTGCCTGACAATGCGGTTATTACCAGCGCCAGAGTTCACGTCTACGTCACTGACAAGATCAACAGTAAGAACGACGGGAACGACTTCATTTCAGTAGTTCGCGGACTCCAGAATTCAACCGCCACTCTTACTGGAACTGACTATGTCGCGGCTGGCAACGCTATTACCAATCCAGTAGAAGGTTCGAGCAGGGTTGATATCGGCAACATTAGCGTCAATGCGTACAACTCATGGAATCTTAACGCAACCGGGCTCACGTGGATTTCCAAGACTTCACCCACGAAGTTGGCGTTGAGAGAGGGCCATGACACCTTAGATTTGTGGAGTAACTACTCCAGCCAACAGGGCAACAGCATTCATGCTGTTATGTCTGAACAGGCAGGTACCAACCAGGATCCATATCTCCTGGTAACGTATACAACAGCAGGCGGTCCGCCGGCGCCAACTCCGACACCGACACCGATACCAACACCGACACCGATACCGACACCGACACCAACACCGACACCGACACCGATACCGACGCCAACTCCTACACCCACGCCGGTTCCGACACCAGTTCCAACTCCAACGCCGAATCCGACACCGACACCGGTGCCGACACCCACGCCGACACCGGTGCCGACACCTACGCCTCCCCCATCCGGTGGTCCGCAGTTCTACGTATCACCGACCGGATCGCCGAGTGGCAATGGCAGCATTTCTCAGCCATGGGATCTTAAAACGGGGTTGAGTCACCCATCGATTGTTCCCGGTTCAACAGTCTATCTGCGTGGTGGAACCTATCGGGGTAAGTTTAACTCGTCGTTGTTGGGAACATCAGCGTTGAAGATTACTGTCAGATCCTATCCAGGCGAGTGGGCTCGAATTGATGGTTACTCGAATACCGCGCTGGGATCATCGATTAGCAATACTGCAACGACCATCACCCTGGCGAATGCAGCAGGGATCCCAGACAACAGTGTCATAGTGTTCGGAGATGGCGCCGACCCTGGTGTCGGCGAGAATGTGCGACTTGGGTTACGAACTGTCCCGAATGGAAATACATTCTCCGGATCACTACGGGGTTGGAACGGAACCGCTCCTTTGGCTCATAACTCTGGAGCACTCGTGATTCTCGGTGGAAACGAGTTTGTAGTCTCTGGGCAAAATACGATCTATCGCGACTTCGAGGTGACCAATAGTGATCCGATCAGGTCTGCCAATAATGCCAATACACAAGGGTCCCCCCATCTGCGGGGTAGCATCGTTATCCAGGGCCCGAACAATAGTTTTATAAACCTTGTCGCTCATGATCTGAGCAACGGTTTCCTGACGAACAACAGTGCGACGGGTACTTTGATCTACGGCTGCGTGGTCTACAACAACGGTTATCGCGCTGCACTTCATCCCGATGAATTCCTCGGCCACGGTATCTACACCCAGAACTCAACCGGCACGTTTACCATCAAGCACACAGCAGTTCTGAATAATTTCTTCTTCGGGATGCAGATTGAGAGTGCAACCGGAAATACGATCGGCTATCTGGTGGATGGGGCGATCGGATTCAATAACGGTTCGATTCTGAACACCAACGCGCGCCGTGCGCCGATCCTACTCGGTGCTCAGTCGGGAGTAGCCACGGGAAATACAATTACGAACAGCTATTTCTACAATCCCGCAAATACTGCCAGTGGCGCGGTTTGGTTGGGTTTCGGTACAGACTTGGGAACGCTGGCGTTCACCAACAACAAGGTCAAGGGTGGAAGAGACAATCTGGGAATTTACCGCTCAGATAACCTTACGGTGACGGGCAATGACATTGCCGCCGTCGGTACATCTTCATTCACCAACTTGGTTCTCTATCAATCCAAGCCGGGCTCTATCAACTGGAACAACAATACGTACCGCAACGTCACTCCTTCGACAACGCCGTTTGGTCATACTAATACCGCGTCAAACTACAGTTTTGCGAACTGGAAAACAGTCACAGGAGTTGACGCTAACAGCACCTATTCAACATCTCCTCTTACCGGTGTAGAGACGTATGTAATTCCTAACGATTACCAGTCTGGCCGCGCGTGGATCGTGATCTACAACTGGGCTCTCAACCCTTCTGTGAGTGTGAACCTATCCGCTTCTGGATTAACTAACGGACAGAGTTTTGAAATTCGTGACTCGCAGAATTACTTTGGACCACCGGTAGCCACGGGGACCTACAATTCAAGCAATCCAACTGTGTCGATTCCAATGACTGGTTTGGTTGTGGCGCCAATGGTTGGAATGTCATTTACTCCGGCTCACACGGCACCGCAATTCGGAGCCTTTATCGTCACGCCTCCGATCGGCGCTACCCCACCTCCAGCACCAGCTCCGACGCCGACACCAACTCCCACACCGACGCCGACGCCCACTCCAACGCCAACGCCGACACCCACTCCAACGCCAACGCCGGCACCAGGTGCTATTGCAGCAGTGTTCTCAACTTACTTGGGCGGAATTAACGAGGACACCATTCGTGACGTGGCCACCGACTCCGCGGGCAATATCTATGTAACAGGCGGAACGGCTTCGGGCGACTTTCCAACGACGGCCGGCACGTATGACCGCACCCAGAATGGAAGCATGGATGTTTTTGTAGCGAAGATTTCTCCTGCTGGAACTCTGTTATGGTCCACGTTCATAGGCGGGCCAAATTACGACCGAGCGTACGGTATTGAGATAGATCCCAGCGGCAACTTGATCGTAAGCGGTCGAGCCGGGCGTAACTTTCCGGTTACTGCGGGAGCGTTTCAGACGACGTTTCAGGGGTATGACACCGGTGCGCTCTACGGCGAACAGAACGCTTTCGTTTTCAAGCTCTCATCAGATGGCGCAAATCTAATGTGGAGCTCTTACGAAGGACCGTTTGAAATGAACCGTGATATCGCGGTCGACTCCAATGGCGATATTTACGGCGTAACGAACTACAACCCAGCTGAGGGAGGTTCGATAAACTCTTCGTGGTTCGCAAGTGCCTTCCAGCAAACGCCCAGAGGCGATAAGGATGGCGTTGTCGTCAAGATCAAATCAGATGGAACGCAAGTACTCTGGGCGACGTTCATCGGTGGATCTGGATTCGACAGCGGTACTCCATCAATTCGAGTCGATAGCTCGAATAATCCTTACGTCTTGCTCTATACCAACTCTTCTGACATTCCCACCACCGTTGGAGCTTACGACCGAACTTACAATGGTGGTGGAGATCTTTACCTGGCCAAACTGACTAGTACTGGTTCCAGTTTGATTTTTGCTACCTACTTTGGAGGTTCTGGAAGCGAGTTCTCTGAAACGCACGGGCTGGTTCTCGATTCTGCGGGGAACGCATACATTGGGGCAACGACAAAATCCTCAGACATGCCGACCACTGTGGGTGCGTTTGACAGGACCTACAACGGCTCGGGAGGCGCAGGCACTAACTATCCTGGTGATGGTTTTGTTGCCAGGATCGCCGCTAACGGCGCGTCACTACTCGCGAGCACTTTTGTGGGCGGATCAGACGGCGAAGGACTGGAGGGAGTTGCACTCGACAGTGCTGGGAACATCTATATCAGCGGCGCCACCTACTCCAACAATTTCCCCACGTCGGCAGGAGCGTTCCAGACTGCTAACAGAGGTTCAAGTGATCTGTTTGTTTCCAAGCTTTCAGGAAACCTTCAGCAGTTGTTGTATTCCTCTTTTGCAGGCGGAAACGGAACCGACTATGGAAGGGCAATATTTGCTACCTCAGGTGGCATCTACCTGGTCGGAATGAGCAACTCCACAAACTTCCCGCTGATGGGAGCGATACAAGGATCTTTCAGGGGTGTGAATGATGGTGTGCTGACCAAATTCTCTCAACCTTGATCGCTGCAATTATCAGTTAGTCACATCTAATCGTTTTCTTCGTTAGAGAATGTTGAGGGACCCGCGGTAGATGATGAGCGCGTTATAGATGGCCCATCCGATCACTGCGATTAGCAAGGGTTTGTCCTTCGTCAACATTTTGCTTGGGTTGCCACCATTCTCGGTGTTCTGGACTAGCGCCAGGTAGCGCAACAAACCGTAAATTACAAAAGCCGATCCGTAAATCAGCTTGTCAGTTCCGAAGCGCGCGATCGTTTCCGGCGACACTGTGTAAAGTGCGTAACAAACGATCGTTGCACCGAGCAGGATGGTATTCGCGCGATCAAGGTAACCGACGCTGTACTGGGCCAGGACGTGTCGATGCTGGACCGCATCGTCCGACAGCATTAGTAATTCCTGCCGGCGCTTTGAAAACGCCAAAAAGAGAGCCAGCAGAAAAGCACACACGATCAGCCAGTGAGTGGGTTCGACCTCAACTGCAATAGCGCCTCCAACAACTCTCAGAACAAATCCCGTCGCTATTAACATTCCATCCAACACGATCGCTTGCTTGAAGGCCAGGCAGTAACCCAACGTCACCACGCTGTAGGTGATAGCAAGCAAACCGAACTTGAGTCCCAGTCCGAATGCAATTGTAAAGGAAGACGTCAGCAAGAGGAGTGCGGCAAACAGCGCCAGGCGATAAGAGATTTGACCGGATGCGATCGGGCGCAGACGTTTCTCCGGGTGCGCTCGGTCTGCCTCCGCATCAATAACATCATTCACCAGATAGAGGGCACTCGACAGCATGCAGAACGAGAGAGTGGCAGCCAATGCACTGACCAAAGCAGGAGTTTGAGTCAGCTTCATGCCGAACAGCAACGGCGCGAGGACAAACAGGTTCTTGACCCATTGATGCGGTCGCATCGCAATCAGCAATGAACTCAGAACCGCCCGATTGGGAACATCGGTTAGCGGAAGTGGTTTAGGTACACTCATTTGAAGTTGTTGATCCATAGAGCCTCCAGGGACCGAACAGGCGATTTATTTGTGCTAAGTGAATCTAAGATCAGGAGCTGGCAAAAAAGTGAAGTATCAGCAGCATCAAGATGGCTCCGTAGACTCCCGCCAGGATATCGTCAGCCATGACACCGGTTCCACCGCCAAGAGATTCAAGGCGTCGTATAGGATACGGCTTGAGAATGTCGAATGCGCGAAACACGAAGAACCCAACTACGAACATTCCGAGACCTGCGGCACGCGGAACAAATAGAAGAGTCACTAGTTGACCGACGACTTCATCGATCACGACTGGCTTGGGGTCTTTGCGTCGCAAAAGTCTCTCCACTCGAGATGCTGCCCAGACTCCCGCGAAGGTAAGAGCGACGATCACTACCAACATGAACGTGACCCGAAGGACTTCAGGAGACAGCGACGCGGATCCTTCCGCAGACAATTCAGTGAAAGTCGGGCCTGCCATCTGTAACACAGTCCAGTAAACGCCGGTCGTCACAGCTGAAGCCCAGGTCGCGGGAACAATTGGTATGTACCCCACACCACAAGTTGCCAGCGCAAGGCTGAGTCGATCCCGGAGTCCGCGTAATGGCGCACTCGTCTCACCCGCCCGGAGGGATGGGAGCATCGGTAATGAATCAATCAATTTTTCAACCATGACTAATAAGCTTGGAGTGCGGTGGCAAGCGCAGCGCGACACCGCTTTGGATGCTTACTCTTTCAGTAGTTCGGTTAGCCAAAAACGAGATCCAAAGCGGTGTCGCGCTGCGCTTGCACCGCACTCCAAAGTCAGGCGATGAACTGGGGTCTATCTACTTCTGCAGGGTTGTCCTTTTCTTCAACTTGCCACGACACGCGGCCAAACTTCTTTTCCGCCGCTCTGCGGATGAAATCAAAATAGAGATCTAAATGTGCCTCGCGAGACCAATGGGCCACAAATGCCTCATATCCTTTCTGGCCCAGTTTCTCGCGCAGCGCTGGTTTGGAACCAAGTTCTTCAATCAGATTCAACAACCGCTCGTCCGTCTGATAGGTGAACCCGCCACCGCTATCGTTCACCACCTCTGGAAGCGCTCCCAGATCACGAACGATGACTGGCGTCTTTCGGGCGAAGGCCTCGATGACGATGATCCCGAAGGTCTCATAGGTGATCGAAGGAACAATGCAACCGAGTGCGTGGTGATAGAGGGCGCCGAGTTGTTCCTGGGGCAACGGTCCGAGAAACTTGATGCGAGGGTTAGCCGAGGCTTGCTGTCGTAGCGACTCTGCCTCCGGCCCGTTTCCGGCTACCAGCAGGTCATACTTACTAACCTTGCTCCATAGTTCGATCAGCGTATGCAAGCCTTTAATCTTCTCCAGCCTGCCGACGAATAGAAAGTAGGGTTTGTTATGCGGACGCGGCTTTGGATTGCGCCAATCGCGGTCAACTCGATCAATGAAATACGGCAGGTGGTCCACTGGCCGGCTGAAACCGCGATCGGCGTGCATTTCGGCGGTAAAGCGACTCGGCGAAACAAACTGATCAACATGCTGACTGGTTTTGGTCAGGTAGTCCGTCAAACGCCAAAGCTGTGGCGGACGTTTCGCTTTTACAGTACAGCGAAAGCACGCGGGCGCTTCGCAGGGACGCTCGCCGAACTTCCAAAGCACGTGCATCGGGCAAACCAGCCAGTGCTCATGAGTTGTGTACAACTTAACGGCAGGACCATGTACTGAATCGAGCGTGAGAACCTGTGGACCCAAAAGAGAAGTGTTGTGATAGTGGATCACATCGTAGGGTTTGCTATTTAATACCTGACGGATGGCGTCGAGCTTGAGAAAGGCCCGTCCGGTCTGCTGTGTCAGGAGCGGTGACAACCATCCCTTGCCACTGCGAAGGGAATGAACTTTTACGTTGGGGTGATCAGTAAACTTGATCTCAGGCTCTTCCGGGTGGAGTAGGTGATAAGAATCGACGCAATGGACCACATCTACGTTATGACCGGCGTCACCGAGAGCGTGCGCCAGACGGTAGATGTACATTGCATCACCACCGAAACTGTAAGGCGGATAGAACGTCGTGAGATGTAGAAAGTTAAGAGGCCTCTGCATGCTTTGTGATTGAAATAGATTCATGATGCCGCGACTTGTCGCATCAGAGTTGTCATCTGCTGTGCCGCGGCTTCCCACGTCAACTTTCCTGCTGCCTCTCGGCCAGCCAGACTCATCTTCTGACGCAGAGTCGCAGACTGCAACACTCTCAACAACGCTGCTTCCAATTCGTCCTGCCTGTGTGGGTTGAAATAGATCCCTCCCTCGCCGAGCAGTTTAGGCAACGGACTCTCTACAGTGGCGATCACCGGACAACCACAGGCAGCCGCTTCAACCGCGGGTAATCCAAAGCCCTCGATAAGTGAAGGCAGCACGGACACCGTGGCGAGATTTAGCAGAACCACCACCTCGTCATCGGGAAGGTAACCAGTGAAGGTGACGCGATCCTCCAGACCAAGTTCGGTTACTAAGTTCTTTATCGTATCGGCGTAACTGTGGAAGACCTCTTTCTTATGTTCGCCGACGAGGACAAGGCGCAAATCGGAGAACTGGTCTTGCGACGAAAGTTTTGCAAAGGCGTTAAGCAACGCTTCGAGATTCTTATGTGGGCTAAAGCCTCCCACGTAAACAATCGTGCGTTCGTTGTCCTTCAGACCAAGCGATCTGAGATGTGACGTGAGTCTGGGTTCAGCCAATACGCGGAAAACGGGATCACTTGCCTCTCCGACTACATGTACCCGCTCGGGTTGAATTCCAAAATGCTCCACAATTCCTTTTCTTGAATAGTCAGAAACTGTCCCGACGGCATCAGCTTGCCAACGACCCAGTGCCACCTTCGTCTTCCAGAACAATTGACTGCGACGACCAGGCATCGCAAGGTCCGGATACTTTTCTGCGATCACGTCATGGATCATCACGATCTTTTTTGCGCGGCTGAGAACCGGCACGTAACTGTAGATTGTGGGGAACAACAGTAAATCAACTTGAGCATCTGACAACGCGCAGGACATGCGCCACATGTCGCGCGCGGAGCGATGACCGTTGGCTGAAGCTGCGAGCACGGTAGACGCATCGGCATGAATCGTCCTTAGTTCCACTCCAGCAGGCAAATCTTTCACCCGGTCGGCTGAATCCATAAAGAATGTAAAGCGGTTCTCTTCGTCACTTTGGACGAGTGCGCGAAGCAGAGCACGAGCATGCCGCCCATAGCCGCGAGTGTTTTGCCAGCAGGTTGCGTCAACGCCGATACGCAAATCAGTAATTCTTTCTTAGCAGTCCCTGATAAATAAAAAGGCTTAAACGTTCAAAATCTTCAGGGAATGGGTAATGGATTTCCAGCCGAGTCGAAGCGCTTGCCATAAACGCCTTCATTGCTACCATCCTGTCCCGTGCTGGTCCATACGATAGTAAAGTTGCCGGTTGGTGCTTTTGCTACGAATGGATATGACTGATCGCCAGTAGTGAAGGTGTTTGCCAGGATCTCGCTTCCCTGGGGAATCGCAAGCGCGTTGTATCGTTGTGCATAGATTCCCTTACCGCTACCGTCCTGAGCCTGACTTTCCCAAACGACAACAAACTCTCCATCCGGTGCAATCGAAACAGAAGCGTTTGTTTGATCGCCGGCAGTGAAGCTGTTTACTCGAAATTCGGAACCCTGCGGATTACCGGTCGCGCTGTAACGCTGTGCGTAAATTCCCAGTCCTTCACCATCCTGCGCAACGCTGGCCCATGTCACAACGAATCCGGTTGCGGTAACCGCGACATATGGAACCAACTGATCGTTGGCAGTAGCAGTGCTCACATGTAGTTCGCTACCTTGTGGCACACCGGCAGCATCGTAGCGTTGCGCATAAATCCCGTATCCACTTCCGTCTTGCGCAAAGCTTTGCCAAACAACCACCGCGTTACCGTTACTATCCATTGATACTACTGGCTGACCCTGTTCATTGGCAGTATGTGTGTTAACTCTGAACTCAACGCCTTGCGGTGCACCAGCGGCATCGAAGCGTTGTCCATAAACGCCATCCAAGCTGCCATCCTGAAATTGACTCGCCCAAACGATCAAGAAGTTCCCGTTTGCATCCATCGAGATAGATGGATCATGCTGATTGTCAGCCGTATAAGTGTTGACCTGGAACTCACCGCCCTGGGGAGCGCCCGTGGAATCATATCGTTGACAGGCGATGCCATATCCATTCCCGTCGTGCAAGAAGCTTTCCCAAACAACAGCGAAGTTCCCAACACTATCGATGGCAACACGGGGAACAAATTGGTTGTTTGGTGTAAAGGTATTCACTTGAAACTCATTGCCGAGAGGCTGACCGTTTGCATCGTAACGTCGCGCATAGATTCCCCACCCACTGCCATCCTGCAGCTGGCTTTGCCACACCACAACGAAGTTGCCGTTGGGTGCGGTAGCGACGTTTGTGACGAGTTGAGAAAATGGAGCCGACGATGAGACCTGAAACTCGCTAACGGAGGGAGTAGGTGTTGGACTCGGCGTGGGAGTTGGAGTTGGAGCAGCTGCGACCGTCAGTGTCGCCGCCTGCATGGTGACATTTCCGAACGTATGGAAGCTTGCCTGGACGGTCCACCTGATCGTTAATGTTTGTCCGCTCGTTCCCGCACGATAGTTCAACGTATACACATGACCGCTACTTCCGGCTTGATTAATCACACTGGTATCGATGAACTGTGGCGCGCTGCCATCGCTCAACGTTGCTTCGAGTCGTCCCTGAGCGGCCCAAACGCCGACGTAGAATTTCAAGGTCCGATCTGTGGTATCTGCCGGAACAGTTACTTGAAGACCGTTTCCTAATCCATAAGCAAAAACACCTGTGGAAGTAGTTGCTGATACGGTAGGTGTGCCGTCAGTCCATGAGTAGTTTGTCAGTCCTTGTTGCTGTCGAAGAATTCCTACTGAACCAATCTGACTGTAGTTACTGATTTGAGGGGTCACACCATTTTTGTGATCGAAACTGCTTGGACTACTTAAACCCCAATGGACCCAATCAGCAGTTCCCTCGGTCGTAAGATTTGCGGTTGCTGGTGCCACGATCTGCGCACCGTTGAGAACGCCGGTTGGCGTTGGAGTCGGTGTCGGTGTTGGAGTCGGAGTTGGTGTTGGTGTTGGAGTCGGCGTTGGTGTTGGAGTCGGCGTTGGTGTTGGAGTCGGCGTTGGTGTTGGAGTCGGCGTTGGTGTTGGAGTCGGCGTTGGTGTTGGAGTCG
>DATBMP010000135.1:0-3577 GCA_036554845.1 Pyrinomonadaceae bacterium | reverse complement strand
GTGAGTGAGTTGAAAGTCACATTCGATCGAATCAAGAGTTCTTCAGTCGCCGAACGATCCTCAATGATGATCGGAATAATTCCGTCGGTTACCCAAACAATCGCCGCGCGAGAATTGGGGCGTTGAGTGGCAGTAATCCTTGTTACCTCGCGTGCCGCTGCGTAAAGGCTGTATTCGCTGCCCATATCAACCTCGACGTTTCCATTCTTGCTGGTCCTACGAGTTGCCACTGTTCCATCTTTCATCAACGTGCGTGTAATCGTCGCACCTGACTTTGGGTCCTTGTAGGTCTCCACCGATACGACGTCCTGATTAATCTGGACATCCGAAACGACCTTGGGAGGATCGGGAGCCTCGACTGGTGGTTGCGGAGTCGAACTTTCGTCGCCCAGAGTTACTTTGTCTCTCTCAGCGTTGGCGATAGCTGCGCCGACCCCGTCTTCGTCCGATTTGATCAATGCCGGGACCTGCTTAAGCGCAGCAGCGATCCGCGCTCGATCGCAAGTGAAATCTGTGAGGATCTTGCGGGTCTCGTCTTCATTGAAGTTGATTGCCATGATGGCGACTTCATCTTCCGGCGAAAGCTTTGCAAGTTCCGCGGCCATGATCTCCAGGATCTCCGGGCGTTTGAGGAAGCGGCCGGCGCCGTCTTCTCTTAAATCAAGGACCAGAACGAGCGCCAAAGGTTTGCGCGCTTCACCTTCTCGGGTGAAGTAAGAGATCGAACGCGGTTTACCATCGTCAAGAACCTCGAAATTCTCAGGCATCAGATCGGAGATCGGAACGCCGGTGCGTTTGTCTTTTACGAGCGTGTCAAGAAAAACGACTCGAGTGTTCACCTTGATCGTATCTGCAACCTCCTGAGCAACCACTGGTGCAACAGTCATCGAAATGATGAAGCAGGCCAGCAGCAGCAAGCTGCCACGATGGAAAGGCGCAAAGAGAAGGCGTCGCGGTGCTCGATTGAGAGAGCGGTGCTGAGCGGCCGTCGACTCTTGGTTAGAACAGTTAACTTTGCGCCTTTGCATCGAAACACTTTGATGGTTCTGTTTTGTCATGGTGTTACTCCTGATCGTAATTCGTCATGGCGTCATCGCTAATGATTTTGCCCATTTCATCGGGAGTTTGGAGCAGCGCTGCGAGCGTTGATGGTGAAACATCTATCTGGATCACCCATGCTTCGCGAGTCTCAATCTGGACGACGAGCACATTGAATTTGTGTCCGGCGTTCCGCAGAAAGATGTAACTCTGATCGTGAGCACGCGGAGCGAACATCTGGATAATGGGTGACCATGTTGTTCCCAACATGCTGTTGAGCGATCTGCGTAGGTTCCCATCGTTCTTAACCGATGTGAAATCGTGATCCTCGAAAAACGCCACCTTCACGCTGCCGGCTTCTGCGATTCTTCGTTTCTGTCCTCCAGCTATTCGAGCCATCGTGCGTGCTGTTTTCATGCCGGCCCGTGCCAGGAAGGGGAGTTGTTGATGCTTGACGCCGTAGATTTGCTCGATGACCTTCACCACAGATTTGAAGTCATCACCCTTGGCGTTCACGACGGGTGGCGCTGCGGCGATGGCAAACAAGAAGATCATTCCGGAAAGGATCGAGCGTTTCATGGTGATGCTTATTTCTTCTTCGGTTTTGTTGATTCGATTTCGAGCTCGGGGATACCAAACGAGCCTTCCAGTGCACGCAACTTCTCGAGATCCACAGGGCCAATGAGGTTCACGACAGTCAGTTCAGTCGGATCGGCAGCCAGGACAGCCAGTCCGCCAATACTGGAGCCGTCAGTCATGATGTAAACCTCGAGAGCGCCCTCTCTCTTGCTCGTTACATTCAACACCCTGGTCCATCCTGGCCCGCGAAGTTGCGAACGTATTGACTCAACATCTGCCGCCGCGTATTCGCCTTCCTTTTCGAACTCAAAGCTTCTGACATAGATACCTTTTAAGCCGTTAACGATCTCTTTTACTTTTGCTTCGTCGGGCTCTTTGCTGGAAAGAACCTTTGCTGCGGTTTGAATCAATCGTTCGTCAATGCTCACGTCAACCGTCTGACTTGCCTTGGCAGTGAGGCGGTCCAGCGAAGACAGTTCTACACGTCCGCCCTGCGCTTGCGCAGTTGTGCCAATTGAGATGAGCAAAACAAGAGTCGCAAATATGAATAGTTTGATAGCTGTGGTTCTCATAGTTTCATCCTGATTTGTGTTGATTGCGAATGACGCTCGGCGTTCCCTGCGCCCGTTTCTGGGCCAGGTTCAGTTTTGTACTGGCCAGTCGTAATGCCGTCATCAACTGGTCCTTTGCAATTTCAGCCTCCCGGCGTTGCCGAATCCGTAAGACAGAGTCGGATTGTCTGCCGCGCACACTTCGCCGCTTGTTTATGGCACTTGAGTAAACAAGTTCTGGTCGTTCTTCTTTCGGCGTTGGTGCAGGTTCTTTAACCGAATCCTGTTGTGAGGTTTCGTGCGGCGAAGGAATGGCAGTGCTCTGGGTGTGTTGGGAAGAGTTGTGTGCTGAAGCGTTATCGCTTGTGTCACCTTTGTCAGTCTTCAACATGGTCCAGGTTGCAGCGACCAGGGCAATTACTATCGTTGCAGCCAAAGCGAGTGTGGGTGCAAAGAAGCGACGTCTGCCGAATCCATGCGCGGCGGGAATCTTGAGTGGTCGGGGCTGGTATCGCAGCGAGCTTAACTCTCGTTCGAGTTCCTCAATCAGAGGATCCGGTTCGCCCGATTTGTCCCACAAATAGTTATCACTCATGACATCTCCTTTAACTCAAGGTTTTTCCTGAGTAGCTTCATTCCTCGATGAAGGTTTACGCGGACTGAATCGGGTGTCAGCCCGGTTCGCGCTGCGATTTCCGGGCCGGTCATTCCTTCAACGAGTCGCAGCACGAGCGTTTCGCGATACGCATCCGGCAAAGCGCGGATAATCTCGAGAATCTCTTTTGCGCGAGTGCTTGGTGGTACTGTTGTCTGAAGATTCTCGGTGACTTCAACGGTTTCGCGTGTTCCCCGGTGAAAATCGATAGCACGATTCCTTGCGATTGTTGCGATCCAGGGTCCGAACGCTCGGCTGTCACGAAGTGTGTGCAGTTTCTTCAACGCGTGAAGAAAGATGTCCTGCAGAAGATCATCCACTTCATCTCTGGGAACGCGGGCCAAAAGAATTCCGTGAACCAGCGGCGCGTACTTGTCATACAGCTGACCAAATCGATCGTGGTTACCGGCGAGCACCGCGTTGACCAGAATAGTCTCAGGCGCAACGTCCGCATCGAGAGCTTCAGAAGCGGAGCTTCGATTTACGTTGGGTTGTCTGCTTGTGAGAAGCATCTCTGCTGTAACTTCAAGCTCGTATGACATAGAACCCGTGCTTTTTTGTGAAAGGCCCGAAGACTTAGATTTACCGCTCTGACACTTGAAAGACGAGGGAGAGAAGGTAAGTGTTAACGGGTTGGTGGTGATCGGTTAGTTGGTCAGTAGTCAGCGGTCAGTGGTGTAGTCACTGGTGCGTCGCGGCGGCTTTGCCGCATCCCTTGCGGTAAGGCTTTGCCTTACCGTTCAGGCGTTTTCAT
>DATBMP010000115.1:0-11550 GCA_036554845.1 Pyrinomonadaceae bacterium | reverse complement strand
ATCCGTGGCGAGCTTTTCATACGCTTTTCGTTCAGGCTCGGAGATGATCAGAGACACGTCCGTCTTGGGCCAGTCGGTAAAAACCTTAGCCGGTTCGCTCTTGGTCTTACGCGGTTTTGTGTCTGGTGATTGAGGAAACGCCGTGAAAGTTGTGCAGGCTAAGAGAATTAGAGTTCCAAGCAACTTCGGGAAGGTTCGATCAAGGGACACGGGCGCGACTCCTTTGAGAAGAGAAACATACGCATGTTTTCAGGGGAGACGAGCGGATGCACTGCAAAAAATCCGGGTCGCGACTTTCAAACTACTGAAGAATGCGCGACCCGGAAAAAGAAGAGTTACTGTACGACGGTGAATTTGGCCGATGGTGAAAGTGTCTGACCTGAAACACGATCGCGAATTCGAATTGCCAACGTGTACTCACCTGGGAGCAAATTGCTGCTGTCGATCAATCTAGCCAAAGTCAAGCGCTGACCCGAATCACTCAGACCACGCCAATCCTCAGTCTGTTTGCCCAAATCCTTGCCGTCCTTCGACATCACGTATTCAACATCAACAGAAGGACGCAAAGTGGTTTGATCGATGCCGGCATTGTAAATCTGCATGTAGACACCGACCGGTTGACCACGACGATAGACGCCCGAAACGTTCGGAATGACTTTCGATTGTCCGATGACGAATTGTCCGACAGCGGGTTGGTCAATTAGGCTCTCGAGTTTTGCTGCTAAGACCAAAGTTGAAGTCGAAAGCTTTTCAGAGTCGTACTTCGGAACGGTGAAGCCAACATGGCGGATGCCCGTCGCACCCGACGCAACGTCGCGCACAATCACGTCAACTTTGTAGGTTCCTGCTGCGAGTGGAAGCGCTTTCTGGTAAGCCGATTTCCGATCCTTTGCATTCGTCAGCTCTTCAACAGTGGCAGTGGTGATAACGGGATCTTCGAAAATCCCTACGCGGCGTCCTGCCACGGAAGTAATTTTTCCGAAGATGTTGATGCGCGCTTGCTGCAACCCGCCACTATCGCTGAAGGAAAGTTGATCGTTATTGGTTTGGATGGTGAATGCTGTGATCACGCGCTCGTCCGATTGACGGAAGAAGTCGACGCGGATGTCGAAGTTGAGCGGATTCTCTTCAACCACGCCTGTGTTCACCGCAGTTGCGAGATCATTAAACTTAACCTGAGGGGGTCGGTTGAGATCGGCCAACAACTGTAACCGTGAAAAGGGACTATCTTGTTCACGCTGGTAGTTTGCTACGCCGATTCCCCCCAAACCCGCAATTCGGTCGCCCTTGTTTGACAGACCCAACTGTTCAGACAAAGTGAGTCCTGCACCAGGAACCATCAGCAGCGCATCCTTCTCGTAAGGATTTCTTGCGATGCGATACTCACCACTTCCTGTTGGATCGACAAATTCGATTTCAACACCCGAACCTACGCCGGCGATGTAGCGATAGAACCAGATTTCAAATGGATAAGTTGTGGTTGAACCACCGCCTTCCCATGATGGTCGTTCATAACCCCCGCCCATCGGGTGGGTCTCTTTCTCATCCGGCTTGCCGTACATGATGTAAATGCGCCCGCGGTCGGTCTTCCAACCTGGGATGCCGGATGCGAAATGCTCATTCGCGTAAGCAATGCGTTCGTAGTATTCCTCTTTGAACTCGTTCTCGTCGGTGTCCGGATCCGGATCACGTCGGCGCCAAAACTCTTCAATGAATCTTTCTCGCTCATCATCCGTGGCAAGTTTTTTGAAGGCTTTCTTCTCTTCGTCAGTGATGATGTAGGTGACGTCCTTATCAAGCCAATCTTTGTAAGCCTTCTTGAGTTCTGGCTTCACATTGCGGGGCTTTTCAGAAGGATCCTGTCTCCGCTTGTCATCCTGTGCCAACAACGGCGCATTTCCGCCAATGATGACGCCCAGGAGAAGTACCAAGCGTAGAGCGACATTCAGGTAACGCATTTCGAAACTCCTATTCATGAAAACCAAGAGAAATCTTAGATAAAACCGGCGAATACCCGGTCGAGCGAGAGCAGGAATTCTAAGGTTCGCCAGGAACACAGTCAAGATGCCTGAAATCAACGATTTCGTTGCCTTTTACGAGCCGATTTCGAGCTCTAAGCTGCCTTTCTGGGTCGCGTAAAAATCCAGGCGACGAAGATCGAAATTAGATAAAGAACCGCCATCGGAGCGGCAAAAAGCATCATGTTGAGAATGTCACCGGTCGGGGAAAGTATTGCGGCCGCTATCAGAATCACGATCATGGCAGTTTTCCAGACCCGCACCAGAAACCCTGGAGTTACAAGACCGATTCTCGCCAGAACGTAGGTGATGGCCGGCATCTGAAAAACGATTCCCATTCCGAGCATCACGATGATGATGAAGTCGAAGTAGTCGTTCGCCTTCAGCAGTAACCGAAAGTCCTGACCGAGGCCCAGAAGATAACTGGCCGCCGGGGGGAAAATTACCTTGTACGCGAATGCGGCACCCAGCACAAACGAGATCGATGACAGCAAAATAAAGGGCGTTACATAACCTCGTTCGTGTGGGTAGAGACCGGGAGCCACGAAGCCCCAGATCTGAAAAAGCAGAAATGGTACCGACAGGCAGATTGCGGCATACAACGACACCTTCACATAAAGTGAGAACGGCTCCATCGCACTGGTGACGATCAGTTTGTCGTTGACCGAATACTGCTGCGGCACGGCTCGAAAATCGACTGGCAAACGAACACCCTTCGGAATGATTGTATTGCCAGCGTAAATTGGTTCGTCCGTAAACAGGCCAATCTGCCCTTGAGAGTCGTGAGCCACTCGAACGGTTACTGACGCACCGGCCGGAATCAAACTCGAACCCAAGCGGGTCTCTTCTGCGAAAACATATCGCCCAGTTTCACCGTCCTTAACAGTGCTGAGTGGGACGATCGTCTCCTGTCCCGTAAGCCCTGCGATCGCCACCTTCTTTTGTTGTGCGTCGGCAAGTGCTTGCTCAACCGGGACCGCAAGGAAGTTGTAGATTCGATCGGAAAAGAACCAGCAGAGTGCAGTTGCCAGAACGACAAAAAGAATCGACCGGATTAAGCGAGTCCGCAGCTCATCCAGATGTTCGAGAAACGACATCTGTCCGCCAAGTTCTGATTCCTTGTCGCTGTCGATGGAGCGTGCTTTAAGGAGGGATGCCATTCGTGGTTCGAAGAAAAAGTCTCAGCCTACAACCAGTCTCGCTTCTGTGAAGGCTCAGAAGCTTCAACAGTCTCGACTTCAGATCGGTTCGGATCAGACTCAGCCATGATCGTCCGCTTCTCCCGCGGCACTGAGAGTTCGTCAGGTAAAGTTTCCAGCGGTGGTTCGTTCACGTTCGGAGGACTATCATCGAGGAAACCACTGATCTCTCTATTGACGATATCCCGCGGGTTCTCCTCCATCGCGACTTCTCGCTCCCACGTTCGTTTGAAGTCATCAGAAGCCCGTCGAAAGTCAGCCAAACTCTTCCCCAGCGATCTACTTATCTGAGGCAGCTTCCTCGGGCCAAAAAAGACTAACGCCATTACGAGTATCAGCAGCAGTTCTGTGCTACCAAGGGATTCGAGGATAAGTAGAAGCACGACCTACACTTGCCTTTCTGACAGAGCCTTTTGTATTGACTGCGCCGGAGTTGGATGAGACTTGGTACAAAGGCGATTGCTCAATGTGCTGATTGTAACGCGTGGATTGCCAAAGCAGAAGTAATCGCCAAACAGGCTTATCCAATGCCAATCGAGCCTCATTCCCGCCCGCTTGACACCCTCTTTCCAATTCACGCAACCTTCAATCAATCAGATTTTGTCTAAACATGGTGGAACGAGAAACACAAAAGACCGTCCGAGGAACAGCGGGGGCGCTTGGTAGGTTCGCAGAAGTGGCTGAGGCGATTGCCTCAACATCGGGCAAGCTTGCCAAGGCCGCATTTATCGCGGATTACTTCAAGGAGCTCAACGACAGCGATCTGGCGCGTGCCGCGCGCTATCTGGCTGGTCATCAATTTCCACTCTCAGACGAACGTACAACCAAAGTCGGCGGCAGCATCATCAGCAACGCTCTGTGCCAGGCGACCGGGTTCAGCCTCGAGGATTTATCGCCTATCTACGTTCGACTCGGTGATGCAGGTGAGGCGGCGTATGAAGTAGTAAAGGCGGCGAAAGCACCCGACCATCAATCGACTATAAGCCTTGCTGAAACAGAATCGGTGATCGAGCGCCTCAGTGAAACGCGCGGAACAAAGAACAAGACGGCTATTCTCACAACCATACTCCACATCGCTACTCCGCTTGAGGCAAAGTACCTCGTAAAAATTCTCGCTCGAGATTTGCGTATCGGATTGCGTGAAGGACTTGTAGAAGACGCAATCGCGCGCGCCTTTGATCATCCCCTTGCCAAAATTGCAGAGGCGAATATGGCGTTGGGTGATATTGGCGAAACAGCAGTGAAGGCGCGAAACAACGACCTTGAAAACGTTCGGATGAGATTGTTCCATCCGCTTAAGTTCATGCTTGCTACACCCGCGGCTGATCTGGCTGACATTGCTAGAACAATGCCCGAAGAGTTCTATGTGGAGGACAAGTTTGACGGCATCCGAGCGCAAGCTCACGTGAGTGAAGGACGAGTGGCGATCTATTCGCGCACCATGGACGAGATCTCATCCCGCTTTCCTGAATTGATTCCTCCTCTGCAACAACTTGCATCAGATGCAATTATCGACGGCGAGATAGTTCCTGCGCTCGGCGAGCAGATACTTCCTTTTAGCGAGCTACAGAAACGACTGGGTCGCAAGAATATTGGCGCAGATCTATTACAGGCCGTCCCGGTAATGCTGGTCGCTTACGATCTGCTCTACGCGGACGGAAGGGTACTGACGGACCAACCTCTAGACGATCGTCGCGGCGTAATGGAAACACTGATTCCTGAGAACGGCGTGCTTCGTTTATCGACCGCAAAGCGTTTCCGTGAAGTCGCAGCACTCGACCAGGAGTTTACTGATGCTCGCTTACGTGGAAACGAAGGTTTGATGATCAAGAGCCCCTCATCGATCTACAAGCCGGGGCGCCGGGGTCGTGACTGGTTGAAACTGAAGCGTGCGATTGCGACACTTGATGTCGTCGTCACGGCCGTAGAGGTTGGTCACGGGAAGCGTCGCAGTCTTCTTTCCGACTACACGTTTGCAGTAAGGCGCTCGGAAACAGAGGATGAACTTTTGAATATCGGCAAGGCTTATTCGGGGCTGACTGACGCTGAATTGACAGAGATGACTGAATGGTTCAAGGCCCACACATTACGTGAGTTCGCCCACGGGAGGGTGAGAATTGTCGAGCCACGAATCGTGATCGAGGTCACGTTTGATCGGATACAGGAATCGAAGCGACATAAGAGTGGATATGCGCTGCGATTTCCACGAATTCTTCGATTACGTCCTGACAAACGGCCAGATGAGGCAGATACACTTGAAACGGTTCGGAAGTTGGTGAATGGGACGGAACAAAGGGGTGGTCAGTAGTCAGTTGTGCGTCTTCGTCTTATAAGTTGTGCGGTGACGTTCCTCGAGCAATTCCGATTCAGGTTACGCAGGCCCACCAGTGTACGCAACCGCACGTTTTCCTCAGACAAAATCGTGCAAACCGCGCTTTTGGTCAATTAAATGTTATTGCTTTCAAGGGGGTATGGGGTTAGCATGAGCCACCGATGATTCCGCCTCCCTTTCCAGGTCGGCTTCCCCTGTTTGAGACCGGGAACTCAGTACACAAGATTTTGACTTTTTCCGATCGTCGAGATCTGAAATCGATATCAAGGGGCGGGCGGAGTTACATTAAACGTAGCAAGGCTAACAAGATTTCCACCAGTACCTGGTTGGCGTTGCTTGAATTTGGTGGTTTCTGTGCGTCGTCTTTTTCACACATCGGTGGGTTCGCCGGGAGGCCTACCGTTTTAGTGCAAGGCACTGTCTTGATTCCAGGGCTTCCCATGTCACCGGCCTGAACTCCGGCAAAGAGAGTGCAAACCATGGTTGCCGTAAGAAATAAACTCTTGACCTGTTTCATTTTTTTCTCCTTAAGGGAACCATGCTTTGTGTCCGCCAGATAGAATACCGGCCCGGTAACTGGACATTGAGTTTGGAGGTGGATAATATCCGGCAATCACAGGGGATGCAAGGCGTCTTTCAGGGTCTTATAAGGGCTTAGTTCACATGAATTTACAGACGGCCTTGGAGCCGAACAAATTCCGTGGTCCAGGTCAGGTTGCACGGGAACGTTGCCAACGCGCCAGACAGTTGGAGATGGACGGCGATTACGTAGGCGCTCGTGAGGCGTTAGGCGATCTCTGTCCGGCCTTAGGCGTCCGTCCGGATGTATCAAACTTTGAACCAGAGCTTCAGGCGGAAGTACTTCAGCGTGCAGGAAGTCTGTGCGGGTGGCTGGGCGGCGCGAATCAGATTGAACAGTCTCAGGAACTCGCCAAGGATCTTCTGAGTGAGAGTCGCACGATCTATGAACAGCTAAATCTGATCGAGAAAGTTGCTGACGCGTCGAACGATCTAGCTATCTGTTATTGGCGCGAGGGTGCGTATGACGAGGCACGCGCTACGTTGCTTGACGTTCTGAATCGACTAGATCCGCAGGTTACAGAAGTAAGGTTGCGTACGCTTCTTAACCTCGCTGTGATTGAACGTTCATCGATGCGTTTGAAAGATGCGTTGGCAATCAATCGCGAGGCCGCTGCCGCGTTTAAGGAATGCACCAACCATTCTCTACTTGGTAAATATCACAACGAGTACGCCACGGTATTAAAGAACCTGGGACTCGCAGAGCGACGCGAAGATTACATCGACCAGGCGTTAGTGGAATATTCGGCTGCCGGTTATCACCTCGAGAAAGTTGGTAACAAACGCTTCCATGGTGTGACTGAAAACAACCAGGGAATGTTGTTTTCTAGCCTCGGCAGATTTGCTGAAGCGCACGAACATCTCGCGCGCGCGCGATCAATTTTCCTGAGTATCAATGATCGTGGCAGTGTTGCTGAGGTTGATGAAACGCGTGCTCGTGTGTTTTTGGCTGAAGGGAAGAACGAGGAAGCTGAAAGCATAGTTCGTGGATCGGTTCGCACCCTGATGCGAGGTGATCAACGATCACTGCTGGCCGAGGCGCTGACGACTCACGGAACCGCATTATCCCGTCTTGGTCGTTACGACGAGGCTCGCAACGCATTGAAGCGCGCGGTCGAGATTGCTGAAGAGGTCGGTGATCCAGAGACCGCCGGAATCGCATCTCTTACGATGGTCGAAGAATTGGAGGGCTATCTCGGTATCGAAGCGCGACGATCGTATCGCCGTGCCGAGTCCCTGCTTGAGAAATCACAGGACGACCGCATTAAGGAGCGCTTGGGACAGTGCGCACGTGTACTGCTTGCCAAGGGGCTTTATGCGCCGGCTCCTGCGCACAGGGATCAGGAAAGTGCCGTTGAATCTTCGTCATTACTGGAATTGGGAGGTGAGACTCGGAACCTCTCACTGGAAGAGCGTGTATTGATGTACGAAGGAGAGATCATCAGAGGAGCTCTTGAGGCCTGTGATGGCAGCGTTACACGCGCGGCAAAGCTGCTCGGTATAACGCACCAGGGTTTGGCTTTCATTCTAAACGGTCGCCATAAGAATTTGCTTGCCGTTCGCTCGCCGGTAAAGTCACGAAGACGCAGCATCATTCGATATAAAAACTAGTCCACGCTGTTTAGACAATCGGTATTCAAGCCCATGGCGTTGTCATTTTGGACCAGATGGCAACGCCAGCCTGTTTCTGCAGCTCTAAGTTCTCGTCAACCAATCAAAAACCTGAAACGCAATTTGATACTCGACATGACTATTTCAAAATGGCCCCTGCTGTTCGCGCTTCTTCTCGTTATCGCTATCAACGTCAATCCCACTTCGGCTCAACGCAGAAGAGGAACTCGACCTGCTACGACGCCCGCAGCGACACAGCCTCAACCAACGCCACAAACTACGCCAGTGCCTGCATCCACGCCCTCGGCGCCGCGTCAGCCGATTCAACTCGCCATCGTAAACGGCCAGACGATTACAACAGCAGGCATCGACAGAAGAGTCGGTGAACTCATCGAGACTTTGGAAGACCGACTCGCCGAAGCAAGAGAACAAGTTCTGCAGATGGAGATCAATACAGCGTTGCTGGCAGCGGAAGCTCGCAAGCGAAATGTGCAAACTCAGCAGCTGTATGAAGTGGAAGTGACGCGACGTGTCGGCGAACCTTCCGACGCGGAGATCACAAAATTCCTGGAGGACAACAGGGATGAATTTGGCATGTCCACTGACGCCTCTGCACGCGCGCAAGTGGTTAGTTACCTAAAAGCTGATCGCGAGGAGAGGCTAGCAGCTGAACTGGTTAAGCGTTTGCGAACTGCAAATCCAGTGGTGATGGGCGCCAGTCTCAAAACGCCGAATCTTGCTCCTGCAACTGTTATCGCGACGGTTGGTGGACGACAAATAACTGTCGGCGCAGTGGGTGAACGTTTGAAACCGATCATCTACAGATTACGTCTCGAAGCTTACGAACTTCAGAAAAAAGAGCTCGAACAAACTATCAACGATATGTTGCTGCTCGCCGAAGCAAACCGGCAAAACGTTCCACCCGAGCAGATTGTGCGGCAAGAGATTTCGGATAAGGTGCGCCCGCCATCAGAAGCGGACGTTGCGAAGTTCTACAACGACAATAAGAGTCGCATCAACGGCGATCTGGATTCTGTTCGCAACCAGGTCGCGAGTTATCTTCGACAACAGGAAGAGCAAAAGTTAGAACAGGCCCTTGCGGAGAGATTGCGTCGGGGTGCTGAAATCCGTTTTCTGTTGACTGAACCCGTTCCTCCTGTGCAGGTGATCAGCGTGGATGATGATCCCGTCAAGGGTTCTCCAACGGCGCAAGTGACGATCGTCGAATTCACCGACTATCAATGTCCCTCATGTGCCGCCATGCACCCGATTCTTGAAGAGGCATTAAAGACCTATGCAGGTAAAGTGAAGTTGGTAGTGCGAGACTATCCGCTCAGCAATCACGCAAACGCGCGCAAAGCTGCCGAAGCGGCAAACGCGGCCCATGCACAAGGAAAGTATTTCGAGTATGCAGCACTGCTTTACCAAAAGCAGAAGGCGTTAGATGTGCCATCTCTAAAGAAATACGCCAGCGATTTAGGTTTGGATCGAGTTCGCTTTGATGCAGCCCTCGACAAAGGAACCTTCGCCGCTGAAGTTCGAAATGACATGAACGATGGCGAGATCTATGGCGTGGAAAGTACTCCGACGATCTTTGTAAATGGTGTGATGCTCAAAACACTGAGCGCCGAGTCGTTGAAAGAGTCGATTGATCGTGCCCTTGCAGCGTCGGCGCCCAAGTCGGGAAACTAAGAAGATTAAACTATTGCTCCTGCGTCTTCTTTGCCTGTGTCTCTTTTAGCTTCTCACTCACCCGCAAATAGTTTGCTTTGTAGATCGCCAGATTGGGGTCGTTGTTTTGTTGGCCCAAGGTCTGCGCCTTCTCGTAAAGTGGACCAGCCAAATCCATCTGACCTGAGCGTTCATAGGCCTCTGCAAGGCTGTCATAAACATTCGCAGATGCGGGATACCGCTCAACGTTAGCTTTGAAAATAGCGATCGCTTCCTGGTTTCTTCCCGCAAAGAGCTCCTGATAACCCACCTGATTGATCAGGTTCTCAGGTACAGGAATCTTGTAGCCGAATTTCTGGCTCAACTTCCAATAGTGTTCATCGACTGTTTTCAGATTGCCCGCGATGGCTCCGGTCATGGGATCGCGCGGCATCTGCCAACCGTCAAACACTTTTCTCAGCCCCGCATAGTGACTCGGCATGACCACCGATCCGTGATCCTCGTCATTCATCTTGAAAGCTTGCCATTCAAAACCTTTGATTTTGGTCTTTTCGAGTAAGGCCTTGAACCCCTCAAAACTTTCTCCAATCGCGCCGGGTTCATTTCCCAAAGTTACAACTAGAGTCGCATTCAACTCTTTCTGGTCCTTAAAAAATTTTTCAGCGCGATAGATTGCTTCTTCGTTAGCGAACTGAAGTGAAGGACTGACAGCAACGTACGACTTGAAAACACCAGGGCGCGCAAGCATCGCGTGCACTGCAAAGAGTCCGCCTAATGAATGTCCGGCGAGAACGCGATACGGCTGGACGCGATAGCGCTTTTCGATCTCCGGTATCAGTTCAGTCTCAATGAACTTTAAAAAGTTATCTGCGCCGCCACTTGTCGGAGCTTGTAGTTCGCCCGCGGCATTGGTCGCTTTTGATTTCACCGGCGTCAGATCACGAGTTCGATCGGTGTTGGTGATGCCCACCACAATCATTTCCGCCATTCGCCCGTTACGCGCCAAAAACTCGATTGTGCTCGAGGTGTGTCCGATGTGAGCGTCGCCATCAGTCAGGTAAAGAACTGGGTAGCGATTCTGGTGTAGATCGTATCCATTGGGAGTTCGAACCAGGATGGTCCTTTCCTCACCTAGTACTTCCGACTTGATGGTAAGTTTTGTGATCGTTCCAGTAGTCCCTTGGGCCAACGCGGCTACCGAGCCGATGACAAGAAGCGCAAATGTAGCAACAAGTCGAAAGCTGCGGCCCGCGATTCTTGAGTGAAATCGATATCGGCCTCGAGCCGAATGAACAAACGCAGATTGAGTAGTCATGATCTGGCTCCCGAGTGAAGAAGTTGTAGTGGCACAGCCTGCGGAATGCGATCAGCTTGAGTCTCGCGACCGCGATGCTGCGTACGAAGTGCGAAGTTTAAACCGTAACCCTAATATGCTGTCAGCCACATTTTCGGGAAGGTGTTTGTGACCAAATGGCCTGACTGGGTGACGGAATGGCCGTTTCACGCTGGCCATCGACGGACCAGTCGAATGTTAAATTTCCGGAAAAATGGAACCGATTAATGGTCCGATTTCGTTCCTTTTTTATCACTGCTCTCAAGATTCTGTAGAGCAGCGCGAGTTGCGCAACCCAGGCTCTAACGGGAGGCATCGCAAAGGTATGAAACGGAAAGTCGTGCGAATCTTGGTTTTAGCGGTATTCGCTACCTTATTACTGATCAATTGGTCGGCTATCAGTTGGGGCCTATCGCGCTTGGGCGACCGGCTTGTGTTGTACGTTCATGTGGTCCAGCTATACACGAAGGAACCTGATCGACAGATCTCTATGCCATTGCCAAACGTGGCAAAGAAAGAGATCGCCAACACCTGGGGTGCACCGCGAGGATCTGATCGACAACACGAAGGACAGGATATCTTTGCACCGAAAGGGACGCCGGTGTTGTCAGCTACCGATGGTTATGTGATTAGAATCGGCGAGAACAATCTTGGTGGGAAAACAGTTTCGGTAATCGGAGCTGGCGGGAGAAGTTATTACTACGCCCATTTGGATGCATACGCACCGTCACTTTCGGAAGGTGACCGAGTAACACGACAGACTGTTCTTGGATTTGTAGGAACAACCGGAAACGCGCAGGGCACGCC
>DATBMP010000089.1:0-6895 GCA_036554845.1 Pyrinomonadaceae bacterium | reverse complement strand
GATCTGATGCGGGTACCGAATCCCATCCTTAAGCAGGCGAGATCCAAAGCGGTGGCAAGCGCAGCACGACACCGCGTTGGATCTGACGCGGGTACCGAATACCATCCGTTAGCAGGCGAGATCCAAAGCGGTGTCGCGCTGCGCTTGCCACCGAACTCCAAAGTCTCCCCGAAAAACACTGCGACCCCTGCGGCCATGGTGTTGTACTATACTTCCCGTTGACTCTTCCCTAGATTTTGTCGCCGAGGGATCCCAGAAACAATGCGCAGTGTTTTCGCAAGAAGTACCCTCGCAGTATTGCTTGCCCAGTCAATCTCGTTGCCTCTCGTTGTCTTCTCTCAACAACCGGCTCATATCGAAACCAGACCTCGTCGAGCTACGCCTCTCGAACCGTCTCAAACCAAGACTCCAGGGGTTGAAGCATGGAAAGCCCCTGCGGCGCACACGACTATTTCACTCTCCGACTCACTGAGTGTTCCTGCTTCGCAAGTTGAGCCAACAATACGCGTGGCCCTCGCAACGGATGCGCGGTCGGGAATGATCTCGACATCTGGAAAACTGATGAACTCATCAGGCTCGAGCTCGACTTTTATCGCATTGAACATTGCGAAGGTACGCGTTGAGCCTCGTTTACTATCGCCAATCACATCTTTGAACGCGCAGGAAACCTACAAGATCAAGATCGAAGGTGTTGCATCACGTGCGGAAGCTGAACAGAAAGCGCGCGAAGTTCGTGAAAGCTTTGAGGAGGGATCACAAATCGCATATGACGCCGAAAGTTCTGCATGGGGCCTGATCATTGAAAAGTATTCGCAGGCGGAAGCGGACGAGTTGGCAGGTCGATTAAACGAAGCCGGGTTCGATGCGACTCTGCTTCGTCCGGTTAGCAAGAAGGTTGCTCAAGTCGACGAGCAGTCATCGCCGAACGGAGCCAGGGGTAATTTGCGACTCGTAGCACGATCGAGCACGCCATCGCGCGAGGTTGTTGGCATTGGAAGCGGCTCGGAAAGTCTCTTCAGATCAAGTTCACCGGTTTTGTTTGCATCCGAAGATGAACGAGTCGCTCCCGTTCGTTACAACAATCGAGCGTATCGTGGCCGTCTGGAAGTGTTTGCGAACCCGCGCGGCACATTGACGGTCGTAAACGTCATCGGGATTGAAGACTACGTGCGTGGCGTGGTCGCGAATGAACTGTCTCCGGGTGGATACCCAGCGCTTGAAGCTTTGAAAGCACAGGCGATTGCTGCGCGAACTTATGCTTTGCGCAATCGCGGTCAGTTCATGGCCCAGGGGTTCGACCTGTTACCGACTACGCGTTCGCAGGTTTACAAGGGCCTGGCTTCGGAACATCCACTTTCCAGCAGAGCCGTAGAAGAGACGCGTGGCATAGTCGCGACATACAACGGTGAAGCTATCAATGCGCTCTACACTTCGACGTGTGGCGGCAGGACAGAGAACGCAGAGAACATCTTCAACCAGTATGTGCCGTATCTTCGAAGTCGCGAATGTTCACTCGAGACCCAGAATTCCCTTGCCTCTTTCACGCTCCAGAGCACTCGCGATCTTCCTGACTTGCGTGAAGAACGAAACGTTCCACTGGCACGCGAGACCGCGTTACTGACGCTGCAACACTTTCCCCTCTCCCGAAATAAGCCCTCCGACTCGTGGCTTTCTGATGATGCACCAGTCAATGAAGTGAGAAGCTGGCTTGCATCGGTTGCGCGACTTTCTCGACAACTTGCTCCGGTTGTGACTGAGACAGTGAACCTTCCTGGACCATTCGCCACAGCATTGATCGCCGCGATGTTTGGCGAGAGTCGTGCTGATACGCTCCTCAATACTGCTGACGTGGAATACTTTCTCGCGATTCGAGACGCTGCGGATGTGCCGATGAACAATCGCGCCGATGTGGCTGCATTGGTCAAAGATGGATTTCTCTCTGTGCATCCGGATGCGACCTTGCGACCTCGCGAGCCTCTGTCCCGAGCACGAGCATTACACGCTATCGCTCGCATGGTGGAAGCTCGCGGTCTGTTTCAATTACAGAAAGGGACAGCCCGACCAGCGGCGCCTGGGACTCTGGTTTTGCGTTCCGCACGGGGAAAGGACCAGTCGTTAAAGGTCAGTCCCGACGCATTTCTGTTTCGACAAATTGCTGACGCCGTTTATCCCGTGCGTTCAGTGGTCCTGGTCGGCGGCGAACCGGTGTTATTTCATGTCGGAGCAACAGGTGAGGTTGATTACCTTGAAGTCAGACCAGCACCGAACGGCGCGGCGGCCGAACGTTTCTCGCCCTTCACACACTGGTCCACCGAATTATCGTTGAGTCAGGTCCAGGGCCGACTCGGTCGCGCGGCGCGTGGCGTTGGGCCAATCACAGACATTCGGGTCTCTAGTCGCGGTCCATCACGCAGGGTCATCGATCTAGAGATAGTTGGAACCAACGGGGCAGCACATGTTCGCGGCGGAAGGATTCGTTCGGCGCTGGGTTTGCGGGAACAACTTTTCGTTATTGAACGACAGTATGATGAAGGCGGACGCGTCGTTGGTTTCAAGTTCTCAGGCCGAGGCTGGGGTCATGGTGTTGGAATGTGCCAGGTCGGGGCCTATGGACTCGCACGACAAGGCTGGAACCACGAACAGATTCTGCAGGCGTATTACACTGGAATAGAACTAAAGAGGTTGTATTGAACTACATGGAAATATCGATTTACTCGAGCTCGACCAACTCAAAAGAAGGAAACGGTATCCGTGTCACAATTCCCTCCCAACGATGGGCCATTCATCCCACCACCTCCACCAACAACTGATTCACTTTATCCGCCAGACGTACTGGCATCTAAGCAAGCAGAAGCAGCTAGTGATGCGAAGAATGCTTTGATAATGAGCATCGTCGGCATCTTCTGTTTTGGCGTCATCCTTGGCTTTCTGGCATATCGCAAGGCCAACAATGCGCTTGAGATCATGAACACGTATCAGGTCGCTCAGGACAAACGCGGGATGGCGACGACAGCCAAGGTTATTGGCATCATTGACATCGTGCTCTGGGCCGTCGGTCTGATCGCAAGATTCGCGTTGAATTAAAGCGCCGGCCAGTTAGGATATTGTCGATTGCCGATTGTCGATTTTCGATTTCACACACGGATAGGGCATTTGAAATCGTTACTCGTGCCTGGACGCCCAAATCGGCAATCGACAATCGACAATCGGCAATATTTGCGATGCGCCTTTCCCGTCATCAACTGATCGCGGCCTTCATCCTGTTACTGCTCCTCTGGATTGTTGTTCTTTGGCGCGTGATATTCTCACGCACGTGAATGAAGCACCTTCACGAAATCCGGTCATCGCGGTCGTTGGGCCCACCGCCTCCGGCAAAAGCACACTCGGTATCGAGATCGCTCTCCAATTCGACGGCGAGATCATCAACTGCGACTCGGTCCAGGTATACCAAGGAATTCAGATCGCAACCGCCAAAGTGCCATTCGAAGAGAGACGTGGCATCCCTCATCATTTGATTGATTTCGTACCGCCCCAGGTGAACTACACGGCTGGCGAGTGGGCCAGAAAGGCGGCCGAAACGATCGATGAGATCCACTCACGTCACCGCCTTCCGATACTTGTAGGTGGTACCGGGTTCTATTTGCGAGCTTTGCGTCAGCCCTTCTTTCCCAGCCCACCAACTGATGAAGACCTTCGGCGACGGTTGAATGAGATCCGCGAGCGACATGGCCCAGAACACTTGCACCGAATTCTACGCCGCCTCGATCCGGCGATGGCCACAAATCTCTATCCTCGGGATTGGCCCCGGGTCCAACGCAGTATCGAAGTAGTTTTACAGACAGGGCAAAAAATGTCCTTCCAAAAGGAGTCGAGACCTGAAGCTCACGAAAGCGCACAGAACCTGATTGTGATAGCGCTGAATCCGGATCGACAGGAGCTCTACAAACGCATAAACCGGCGGTCGGAAGAGCACTTTGCGGCAGGTTTAGTTGATGAAGTGCGCGACCTTTTGTCTGCTGGTGTTCCCGCAAACTCGAACGCGCTCGGTGCACATGGCTATCGAAGAGTAGTGGAATATCTCAATGACTTGAGGGATCTTCCAGGCGCAATCGAGCAAACAAAGCTCGATGTTCGTCACTACGCCAAGCGACAATTGACCTGGTTTCGGCGAGAAGCAGGCGTCGAGTGGTTCGTCGGTTTCGGCGAGGATGCTTCGCTTCAGGAACAGGTTATCTCGTATCTGAAGAACCGACTTTACACAAAAACAGAATAAACTTGCCTACCATTCGCCAACTATAGCTTGTTACCCTCTAGGCGTTGTTGTAATCTGGCCTTTGCCCCCCTCCACAAGAATTGAAGAACTCGTAAGGTAGGACCCCATGTCCGACGGGAAACCAGCACCACAAAACATTCAGGACGCCTTCCTAAACACGGTTCGCAGGGAGAAGACCACAGTTACGCTCTACCTTCTCAACGGCGCGAAGCTGACGGGTCGGATCAGAAGTTTCGACAAGTTCTCTGTCCTGCTTGAGTCGGGTTCGCAAGAGCAGTTGATCTTCAAACATGCCATCTCAACTATCTCGCAGTCGCGTCGTTCGGTAGAAGACATTCGAAGCCACGTCGCCAGCGACAGTACGATGGGTGAACATGTCCCCCAAACCGCCGGCTCGCGCGAATCCTAACATTCGTTTAAACTCTCGCCTTTGAATTCCGCTCGCTTGAGGATTCTTGTGCCTGGAACCTTTATTACCTTTGAAGGTATCGATGGCAGCGGGAAGACAACCCAGCTGCGCCTGCTCAGTAGTTATCTCAGAGTTAATGGTTGCGACGTACTCGTAACGCGAGAACCTGGAGGAACACCTTTAGGATTGCGACTGAGATCCGCGCTGCTCGATTCAAAGGAACAAGTGGACCCACTTACCGAGCTTCTCGTCTTCGCAGCGGATCGAGCACAACACGTTCGACGGCTGCTGCGGCCCGCATTGGACGAAGGTCGTGTCGTCATCTCCGATCGCTACGCTGACGCTACCGTGGCATATCAGGGAGCAGGTCGAGGTTTTTCGCCGGCGCTCATTGACGAGATCGTTGCACTTGCTACTGAAGGACTGAAACCAGATTTGACGCTGCTATTCGATCTCCCGGTCGCGGATTGCACTGCACGAACCGGCCGCCGAACAAACGATCGCCAAAAGGCCGATCGTTTAGACGCAGAAGATGAAGCCTTTCATGCCCGGGTCCGAGAGGCTTACTTAAAGATCGCCGCTGCTGATCCCGAGCGAGTGCGCGTGATCGACACTAGTGGCCCAGTAGAGAAGACACACACCCGAGTAAAAGAGATTGTCATTCCCTTCCTCGAACACCGGGGCTTTCGCTTTACTCCGCCCAACAATTCCGAGCTTGAAGAGTCACTCAATGTAAAGACCGGTCACTGCTAAATATCAATGCTGGATCAACTCACCGGTAATCAACCCGCAAAACAACTACTTCGAAGAATGCTCAACTCCGGGCGAGTTCCCGGCGCACTTCTTTTCGCCGGCGAAGAGGGAGTGGGAAAGAAGTTGTTTGCACTCGAGTTGGCAAAAGCACTCAACTGCCGCACTCCAATAGGAGGAGAGGGTTGTGGCAAATGCCCGGTGTGCGTGCGTATCTCTCACCTGAACATTCCTGAGTCTGACGACTGGGACGATTTTATGAGGATACTCTGGACCGACCACGGTGATGTCGGCATGGTGCAGTCACCGAAGCAGGTTTTAAGAGTCGATCAAATGAGGCTGATCGAACGCGAAGCGAACTATAGGCCGTTTGAAGGACGGGCGCGCGTTTTCATGATCGAAGATGCAGATAAGCTGAACGAGGCTTCGTCAAACGCGTTGCTCAAAGTGTTGGAAGAGCCCCCGCCAACAGCGCACATAATCCTGATCAGTTCCCGCCCTGCTGTGCTATTGCCAACGATACGATCGCGTTGCCAGATGGTCAGGTTCTCACCGCTCAGTGTTGAAGAGATCGAGCAGTATCTGATTCAAAACAAGATTGCTAAACCTGCCGAAGCTAAATTGCAGGCCCGCTGTGCTAGTGGAAGTCTGGGTCGCGCATTGAGAAGTGACCTGAAGACGTACCGCGAACATCGCGACACGATGCTAAAGGTTCTTAAAGCACTGGCCATCACACACGACCGATCACAACTTTTGCGAGTATCGGAGGTATTGAATGAAGCCCGATACAAAGACGATTACGAGTATCGTCTCGATCTGCTGGAGACTTTGATTCGGGATGTTCTGATTCTGGCAGTTAACGGGAAGGAATCACAGCTAGTAAACGAGGATCTTATTCAAGAGCTAAAGAAGATCGCTGCAGGAGTGGATTCGGCCAGCGCGACGCGTTGGATTTGGGAGATAGAGGAACTGCGCGAACAGCTAATCGTTAATATCAATCGCAAGGTTGCGACGGATGCGCTTTTTCTGTCGATGGCTTCTTAGTGGTCGGTTATCTATAGTTCTGGTCTTTGATCTTGGGGTTTTGGACTTGGGACTTGGGACTTGGGTTTTGGGACTTGGGTTTTTGGACTTAGGACTTTGGTCTTGGGACTTTGGTCTTGGGTCGTTTTAATTCGTCTAATTTGTGGATCGTCAGTTTAAATTCACTATCCACGAAACGACACGAACCAAGACCCAAGACCAAAGACCAAAGACTAACAACTGACTACTACACTACTGCCGACTGCCCACTTCTTCCATCTCACGCTTCGCGTTAACTTCCGCCAAAAGCTTCTCAGTCTCCATCACAAACGCTTCGACAATATCTTCGCCGGCAACTTTCCTCATCGGCACTCCGTCTTTGAAGATCATTCCGACACCGCGTCCAAACGTCACGCCTAGCTGCGAATCGTGTGCTTCGC
>DATBMP010000044.1:0-4433 GCA_036554845.1 Pyrinomonadaceae bacterium | reverse complement strand
TTGGAGGAGCGTCATTATGTTCTGTCCGAGATGTGGCTCTAACCAAAGTGAAGAACTGAAATTCTGCAAACTCTGCGGTGCCAATCTCTATGCAGTGCGTCAGGTGGTCGATACACGTGAGACCGAAAAGAAGTTTGACTGGAGCGACACCTGGGTCGCCGAAATGTTTCTATCTGGTCCCAGCTTAGAGAAACGCAAACGCGAGGCTGAACGGCAGCGAGGAATCACTCCTGAGATCAAACGCTACGAGGAGATTAAAGTTGGTGTGATCACCACTAGTGTGGGAATCGCATTGTCGATCGTTCTGTTTGTGCTGATGACTGGCATTGTCATGAGTGGCAAGGTCCCAAGCGATACGGCTGAAATACTGAGTCGAGTGTGGATTGCTGGCGTGATTCCATTCCTGGTGGGCCTGGCGCTGATCTTCAACGGACTATTCGTGAGTAAGAAGATTGCAGAGATCTCGAAGGAGCCTGAGCAACCGAATCGCGATCAGCTTGAGAGTCCGACTCCTCCCACTTCGCTTCCGGCCGCAGACACAAATGAGTTTTTGCAACCTCGCTTTAGTGTGACTGAACAGACCACGAAGCATCTGAGGACGGAAGGGGAGTGACGATTGACGAGTGGCGATTGACGATTTGACGAATGAGGGAGTGGCGATTGACGATTGAGTAACGATTACTTCAAAGACCAAAGACCAAAGACCCAAGACCAAAGTCCACGCATCCCCCAAATCCACTGACGTGCAACCCCATTTGCTACAACTTCTTCACAACTGACTCGACCCGCTCACCATTTCCGCGTTCTTATTAGAGACGTTAAGATTCATCTGAATACTCATGAGAGCAAGCTTGAGGAAACAGCTGTGCGGAGCCTTTGTCGCCGTCTTGCTTTTGGCGGCAAGTGGTATTGCTCAAGAGGGACGTCCATCAACTGAAGCGCGACCTCAACTCGTTCTTCAAACTGGTTACAACAATGCCCTGGGCGTCGCCAGTCTGACGTTCAGTCCTGACGGCCGTTTGCTAGCGACAACCTCGTTGGGCAGCGGCACCGTAAAGTTGTGGGAAACCGCAACTGGCCGCGAACTGCGGAATATCGTTACCAGAGCAGGTAGTGTCTCTGACCTCACACCACTCGTTTTCTTTAGTCCGAAAAGTGATCTCATTGCGACTGCCTCAGGTACTTTCATCGAGATTTGGAATGTCACCACGGGTCGGAAAGTAGGCCTCCACGTTCCGGCAGAAGTACACGATGCCCTGGTTGTGCCGCGTGTCGTTTGGAGCACAAACGGTAAAACTCTGGTTACTGTCACTGACAAGATAAGTGTTTATGAGGTTGAAGGGTGGCGAGTGGTGCGCTCCGTTGACACCAGGACTGCAAAAGTGGACCAGGATGCAGTTGCAGTGAGTCATGACGGACAACAAGTTGCTCTGCTCACAACTGAGAATGCGAATCTTCAGATTCGGATTTTGAATTTGGCCACTGCTCAAGATTCAACTCGGTCCATCGCAACGGAGCAGGGGTTAAGGAACGCTCGACTTTCGTTTACACCCGAAGGTCTATTGCAGCTATCAGGAATCAGTGGCAATCGCGTTCAGCTTTGGGACGTGACCAGCGGACGCGAACGAAATTTGGGCCAGACCAGTGCAGCAGCTGATGTTATTACGTACGCTGGTGAAGGTCGCTTTCTCGTTCTCTCTTCAAACGAGAAGATCAAGTTTTGGGATACGCCATCGGGGAACGAGCGCGTCTCTTTAAAGCTGCCCGAGTCTCCTTTGCGTGGAACGGCCGTTGTCGCCATCAGTTCAGACGGAACAAAGTTGGCCACCGGTGGATTTGGTATCTCGCCGATAATTTGGGAGACCAAAACCGGAAAGCAACTCCTAAAGTTGAATGGCAGGACCAATCTTGCTTCGCAGGTGAACTTCAACGACGACGGTACGCGTTTGATTTCTGGTAGTCGTACCCAGTGGGATTTACGCACCGGTAGCGGCGTGCCCGTTTTGAATGACGCGACTCAAACCCGACTCGGTGTTCTGAGTACTGACTCTCGGCTGTTCGCAGCTTATGCGAACAACAGCAACACGGTCACTCTCATGGAAGCACCAGTTGGTCGACAGTTGTACACGATGTCTACAAACGATGCCGGAGTTGTTCGAAGTGCCAGCTTCAGTAGCGATGGGTCGAGATTGCTGACGATCCATCGACGACCCGCAGGTAATAGTTTGAGATTATGGGACGTCAAGTCGGGACACGAACTCCAACAGTTTGCAATTGGCGACTCTTTATTTGAGGCGAAGCTGAGCCCCACAAGTCGTTACGTCGGTGCACTCGAGAACGTTCGAGACAAAGATTCATTCACGTTGTGGGATGCGCGCACGGGAAAGCTGCGACGAATAGATCAGACAGAACAAACAGTTACCTCATTTGCCTTTAGTCGCGATGACGAGATGTTGGCCTTGAGCCAATTTGACCGTCGCACCCGGATGACAATAGGAATCGTCCTTTGGGACCTCGCAAGCGCGCGCGAAGTACTGCGCCTTCCGACCAGCCACATCAATGCGTCGATGGTCTTTAGTCGAGACAAGAAATTGCTTGCCGTTGGAAACTCCGACGAAACCATAGAGATCTGGGACCTCGAATCGAAGCGTCTCGTGCGCACACTATCCGGTCATACGGCACCGATTAACTCAATTGATTTCAGTCCGGATAACAAACTTTTAGCGTCGGCGAGTGATGACGGTTCGACCTTCCTTTGGGACACCAGCAAAGGTGAGCACCTGTTGACGTTGATCTCTCTTGACGATGGTGACGAATGGATGGTGGTCACGCCGCAGGGAATCTTTGACGGCACACCGCAGGGCTGGAACCAGATCCTTTGGCGATACGACGAAGATACATTCAATGTCGCCCCAATCGAGTGGTTCTTTAATGAGTTTTACTATCCTGGTTTGCTGGCCGAGGTGTTTGCAGGAAAGCGACCGCGAGTTGCAGAAGATGTTTCAAGAAAGGATCGGCGCCAACCTGTCGTTGAGTTGTCTGCTGCCGGAGAGTCGAGTCCTACGACTAATCGCAGAGTGAAGGTGAAGATCGGTGTTACCGATGCGCCGCCTGACAAAGACAATCCTCGAGGCACAGGCGCCTACGATTTACGCCTCTTTCGTAACGGATCGCTGGTGAAGGTCTGGCACGGTGACGTGCTGAAAGGCCAATCAACCGTGACGCTCGAAGAAGAGATTGCGGTGACGGCAGGGCCAAATCGTCTCACGGCATATGCCTTCAATCGAGACAACGTCAAAAGCAAAGACGCACAGCTTTCAATCGTTGGCGCTGAGAGTTTGCGGCGCGCCGGGACTGCATACATTCTGGCGGTAGGTCTTAATGAATACCAAAATTCGCAATATAACTTGAAGTATGCGGTTGCCGATGCCGAGGCCTTCAGTGCCGAACTGCGCAGGAAGTTGGAAGATTTATCCCGCTTCGAAAGCGTAGAGATCGTTTCGCTACTCAATCAAAACGCGACCAAATCGAACATCATTGCCGCCTTGAAACGTCTGGGCAGGGAAGCTGAATCGCATGGTCCATCAGCATCGCCTGCTTTCGACCGACTCAAACGAGCCGCGCCCGAAGATGCGGTGATCATCTACTTTGCCGGTCACGGTACTGCCAAAGATCAGCATTTCTATCTCATCCCACATGATCTCGGTTACAAAGGCGAACGAGAGCAACTTGATGATGAGGGTTTGCAGTCTATCCTTTCCCACAGCATATCGGACGTTGAGCTTGCACAAGCAGTCGAGAAATTGAATGCGAGTCACTTATTACTTTTCATTGATGCCTGCAATTCGGGACAAGCACTGGAAGCGGAAGAGAAACGACGTGGGCCAATGAACTCTAAGGGCTTGGCCCAACTGGCCTACGAAAAGGGAATGTACATTCTGACGGCTGCACAGAGTTATCAGGCCGCACTCGAGGCGGCGCAGCTTGGCCATGGGTTGCTTACCTATGCATTGGTTGAAGAAGGACTGAAGAGGGAACTAGCCGATACCGAGCCTCGCGATGGAGTCTTGAAAGCGCGGGAATGGTTAGACTTTGCCACTGAACGTGTTCCCGAGATGCAGTTGTCCAAGATGAAAGAGAGCCGCGGGATTGGACTGGCTTTTGCGGAAGGGGAGGAAGACATTCTCGATCCCGAGAAGCGAAGCGTGCAGCGCCCACGCGTCTTTTACCGAAGAGAGTTAGAAGCTAACGCGCTGGTTATTTCCGGATCAGATGCAGCTCTCGCTAAAAGTGCTGCGGCGGCGTCTTCTCAACCCCCGTCTGCAGGAAAGTTATCGCGTTGGATCGATCTACAGGCAGCAAACATCGGGGTTCGTTACCGTTTCATCGAGAACAGCGCGAGAGTTACTCTCGTTGATCAGTTGCAGCACTAC
>DATBMP010000566.1:0-5386 GCA_036554845.1 Pyrinomonadaceae bacterium | reverse complement strand
CCGATGTCGATCATTCCCGGGTACACGAATTGGCCGCGTGCATCAATCGTCTGTGCGCCCGCAGGAACGTCCACGGTCGCTCCCACCGCCGCGATCTTTCCGTCGCGAATGACGATCGTGCCGTTCTCAATATCGGCTCCCGAAACCGTGATGATGTGCGCGTTGCGGATCGCATAGGTCCCGCGAGGTGGATTCACACCGTATTGAGTGGTGATGCCAATCTGCTGCCCCGAAGCGACTGACAGCATTAGCAGCAACGTCAAGACTGTTAACACTGTTGCGAACCCAAAACCGTTTATCGTCTCACGATAGTCCATGTCGTGATTCCTCCGTGCGTTGACCAACACGCTCTTGATGATCTCTTTCGCGAACGTCATGGTTGCTCGTCGCCTCCATTCCATTGGTCGTCATCTTCGTCAGCCGGTCGGCGTCGTGTTGGTGCCCGGGGTGGCTGGCCGCCAGCGGGAGGTCGATTTGCTTCAGCTTGTTCCAGAGTTGCGCGTTCTTTCTGTAGTTCTTCACGGCGCGCAAGGTCTTGCTGGCGATCAAAGAAGATCTCGCCATCGACGAAGGTCGTGTCCACCCGCGAGTACACGCTAAACGGATGACCATTCCAGATGGCCAGATCGGCATCCTTGCCAACTTCGATCGAACCCACTCTGTCCTGAACGCCCAACTGCATGGCCGGGTTAATAGTGATTAGTTTGAGTGCCTGCTCTTCCGTCAGATCACCGTAGCGCATGGCCTTTGCCGCTTCGATATTCAACCGGCGCGCACGCTCATCCGAATCCGAGTTCATCGAAACCACAACCCCGGCACGCGTCAGGATTGCGGCAGCGTAAGGAATCGCATCGTAAGCTTCGATCTTGTATCCCCAGAAGTCTGCGAAGATCGATGCGCCTGCACCATGTTCCGCGATCTCCTTGGCGACCTTGTAACCTTCGAGCACGTGTTGAAGTGTTTTCAGTTTGAACCCGAATTCATCAGCGAGCCGGATCAACATGAAGATCTCATCAGCGCGATAGGAGTGTGCGTGAACAAAGCGGCGACCCTCGAGCACCTCCACCAGTGGTTCCAACTGAATGTCGCGACGTGGCGGAATGCGATTCTTTTCACCGCGTGCGATTGCTGCGCGGTGCTCGTCCCACGCTCGTTTGTAATCACGTGCACGAGTGAATGCCTCACGTATCACTTGTTCCTGGCCCATGCGCGTCGCGGGGTAACGTCGTTGCAAGCCCGGAAGCGCAGGTGTGTTCGAGCGTTTTACATTCTCGCCCAGCGCGAATTTGATTCCCGGTGTGGCTCCGGGAAAGAGAAACTGCTCGGTGGGCCTTCCATACTTAATCTTAACGACAGTGTTTAGACCCCCAATCGGGTTTGCTGAACCGTGAAGCAGGTTAAGTGTCGTCACACCACCAGCGAGCGCCCGATAAAGATCGGGATCGGTTGGATTCAAAGCATCGCTGGTGCGCACCATGGAAGTAACTGCCAAGCTGCCTTCGTTGATGGCGTCCAACATCGAATGCGAATGAGCGTCGATGATTCCGGGAAAGACAAATTTTCCGGTGCCGTCGATGACGCGGGCGTTTGCCGGGGCGTTCAGGTTCTTTCCCACGCCAGCAATCTTGCCTCCACGAATCAGAACGTCAGTGTTCACAAGCGTTCCGCGGGTGACCGTCAAGACCGTGGCGTTTCGAATCAGCGTTACGTTCTCAGTACGGGCCGGTGTTTGCGCCGCCGCTAGACCGATTTCGCTCGTCAAGAAAACTGCCAACACAATAAGTTGTGCGATTGATCGTCGTCTCATCATTAACTCCGTGGTCTTGGCTAGTCGATGCGAGTTCCAGTAAATGAAGCCTGGCCAAATACTCCACTCACCGTACCGCTAATCTGGTTTCCGTTTGTTCGGGCCTGAATGTTGAGGTCCACTGATTGACCCTGGACCATCATGCTGCCGGATGCCGTGAAGCTCGAGGCATCGGTTGCTGAACCGTTGAACTGACTCGAGTACTCAGCAGTTTGAATCGAACCGGAAACTGAGGTTCCCTGTTGACTGACTACTAACGTTCCTGGGAGTTCGCGCCCCTCGAACGCGACGCTGATTCGCCAACTGCCCACGATGTCACTACTTGTCGCGCGAGGCGTTGGGGCGGGCGCTGGTTGACTGGCACGGGTTCCCGAGAATGAACCCGGTGCTCGTCCCGTTATGTTCACTGTTCCGCGAATTTCGTTTCCGGTAATCCTGCCGGCGAAGGTTGCTTCAGCCGTCTGGCCCTCAAACGTTACCGGGATGGTGAAACGAACTTCACCTGTTGGGCCAACACTCGCATTGGCGATCTCAGCAGCGCCGAGTGGGCCTTGCATGCTGCCACGCAGTTGATTGGCCTCCTGTTCGAGAACGAAGCTGACCGACTGATCTCCCGAACCGAGATTCACGTTAACGTTCCATGTTCCTTCCGCAATATTGCGCGTTTGCCCAGGCGCCGTTGGAGCAGGACGCAAATCCATTGGCTGGCCGTCGATGAAGACATGGGCCACGCGACTGTTTCGATCAAACAGATCGCCGCGCATGACCGTAAGGTTGGCGATCTTTCCCACTTCAATCGAACCGAGACGATCGGCAACACCAAAGATCTCGGCCGGACGAATCGTCAACGCCTGGATCGCATCCGGAACCAGCAGTCCGTTTTCGATCGCTTTGCCAGCATTGGCTACAAAGTCTGAGACCGGGGCGCCTCCAGATTGAAAAGCAAATCGAACCTTTGCGGTGGCGAGTCTGGCAGCGGTCTTGGGTGCATCGACACGATCGCGGAGTACGCGCATCGGTTCTGGATCGGCTTCAGGCATTTGCGCCGTGGTCCGTCGAGGAAAATTCAACGACAACAGAACGGGGACGTTGCTTTTCTGTAAGCGATCGACGACTTTCCACGATTCGCTACCACCCGCGATAATTGCTTTAAGCTTGAACTCTTCGGCGAGATCCAATGCGCGTCGTATTTCTCGCTCGCGATCGGCGTGAAAAATCACCGGCATCCTTCCGTCGAGCACAACGATCAACTCTTCTAATGAACGATCAGTTGAAGGGCGACGCACGCCGCGCGGAGAAGTATCGTAAATCCTTTTTGCTTCGCGATAACGTTCGGCATCCAGCAGCATTTGGCGCAGCGATGCGAACACGCCGAGCAGTGAGTTGGGATAGCCAACGCCGCGCAAGGGCGTAAACCCGACATGCATCGCGACAGGCGATCGAACAATCATCTGTTGGGGAGTGTCGCCGGCGAGATTGATCAATGCCGACTGGCCCATCCAGATCCCGCTGCGCGGTACTGACAGCGCTGTTGTGACGCCAGCATTGCGCACCGATTCGATCTGCGTGCCTCCGGTCTTGATCAGATCTTCTGCCCGCACTTCAGGTTGAAGACCGACTGGTTGAGTTGAATTGGGACCCGTCGCAGGAGTTGGTGGACGAAGTAGAGCGGCCAGTTGTCCGCCACCCCCGCCGCCAACGGGTGACGGTGTTGGAGCTGGTTCGGGTAGGCCAAGGTTTGTATTGGCGTCGATCAGACCTGGATAGATCGTTAATCCCGTGCCATCGATCACGCGAGCATCAGGAGGCGCGCTGACATTCGCACCTACAGCGGTGATCAATCCATCGCGAATCACCACAGTGCCGCGATCTATTACCGGTCCTGAGACGGTGAAGATGCGAGCGTTAGTGATGGCATAGGTGTCGATCGCGTTGCGTTGTGCCCGGCTTGGGGTGACGAGAGAGAAGGCAACGGACAGAAGTGTGGCAATAGCGACAGAAAGCCGCAGATGGACTTTGACCATAAGAGTGAAGTCCCCAACTGTGAATTTGCGAAAAAGATTTGTTTGCCGCAGATCTGGCAAACCTTGCACTGAATGAAGCAGGTGGGAAGCTTAACTTAGAATTGGTCAAACAGTAAACACGAGGCAGAGTTGGCTTTCCCGTGATGGCGGTGCACAAAAAGTCGGTAAATGGTCGGCTCAGCCGCATTCCTTGCGGTATGCCCGTGGGTTACCAAACGTTCTCATGTATTTTGATCGAGGCGGCCTCAAAGATGGAACAGTTTAGGCATAGCCTGATATTCAAGTTGAAGTAACGGTAAGCCGCAGGCTTACCGCAAGGGTGCGGCACAGCCGGAAAGCAAAAGACTTTTTGTGCAAGCCGTTTCTAGTCTTTGTCTTTCTTGTTTGAGCTTTTCAGGCGAGGTTGAAGTATCCACCGACTGCCGTGATATTTGCCCTTTGACAAGCAATTCACTCCGCGACTGCCCAAGGAGCGACAAGACGTTCCTCGGGCAGTCGCGAGTTGCTCTTCAATTCACTCAGTTACGAGTTCTGGTTACCACTCGGTGCAACCTTGAGCATGTTCTTGACCGACTTCACGCCTTCAACAGCCTTTGCGACCTTTTCCGCACTCGCCTTCTGTTGCGGTGTCGCGACAGTGCCTGAAAGCGTTACGACATCGTTTTCGACGTCAACATTGATGGTTGAATCTCGCAGATCTTCAGCAGCGGCCAGTTCAAAGCGAGTCTTAGCCCAAAGCCAGCCATCATTGAGTCCGGTTCCGATTGTGCGACCACCCTCGCGGGCTTCGCGTAGGTAGCGATCCTTGTCGCGGTCATATTCTTCACGTGTCGGGCTCCGGCGATTGTTGTTGGAATTGGCCATCTCACGATTCGAGTTAGCGTTGAGGTTGGCGTTTACATTTGCATTCGCATTGGAGTTGGCGTTCATTGCGCTTTCATTGGTTGGACCGCACCCGGTGACCCCAATCGCAAAGAACGCCAACAGCATGATTCCAGTAAGTCTGTACCTCATCTCGTGATCCTCCCGTAGTTCGTACAGTGTAAGTTCGAAAAACATACGTCTCGACACCAGCCAAGCATGACAAAACACGTTGGCCTGAGTCGAATTAAGGGGCTGCTTAACGGGGTTCCGTTGTCGAGAACTACATCAGCAAGCGGTGGGCCAAGAAGTTCGGGAAGAATGAGGAAGTGAGGACTGTTACCACTTCACAGAGCCTTCCTTCGAAGTATCGATCTCGGCAACTCTAGGGGCTTCGCCAAAAAGGTAGCCTTTAATGTTGTCGAAGAGGAAGGTTTGAGCATCGGGGTTTGATAGGTCGAGACCGTAGTGGTTGATTATCTGACTCTGTTTTTGTAGCCATGCGCTCCAACACGGTTGACAGATTTCGTTGGCGATTCTTTGTCCGAGCTCATTGGGAAACGGGGCGAACCCGATACCCGGACGTTTTTCCCCGCAATGACTACATTTAATCGTTTCAGGCATTACTTGATCTCCTTTACACGGATTATCAAGTTTCAAGTTTTAAGTTTCAAGTAGGAGGCCCGGAATTGGA
>DATBMP010000527.1:0-14627 GCA_036554845.1 Pyrinomonadaceae bacterium | reverse complement strand
ACTCACCAGCGCGACTTCTAAACTCCAAGTCAACGAAGCAACAACTCGGGTTCTGCTTGAAGAGAAAGCGACCGTTGTGGCACTCGCTGTCACAAACCCTCTGGGCAATGACGTTGAAGTGCGGGTCCAACTTGATTTCCTGGATCACGGGGACCATCTCAAGGCATCCGCTCAACGTACCGAGGGGATTCGACCAGGCACGACGACCATCATGGTCCCGTTCTCAGCCGATCTGCCTCACGAGTCACACCGTTTCTTGTGGTACCGATTGCGCTACCACATCGTACCGATTAATTCTCAGCAATCGCTTGGGGAAAGTAGCGGTGTAATTTCGGTAGGAACGATCACACCCGACTTCTTTCATCTAAAGGCCAGCTCACTTAATTCAACCCGACCCAGTCAAAATTTTTTCGTTCGTGTGCGAGCCGAGCATCCCTTGACCGCTCAGCCAGTCAAGGACGTCGCGATTGAAGCGCGCTTTGAGTTCGATCCCGATGAGGGTGATCCCGTCAAGCTGAAACAGTCAGCCGCGAGTGATGCTTCCGGTTATGCAACATTCAATTTCCCCCTACCCAAAGAGATCGCCACTACTGAAGGCGAGCTAATCATCAAAGGCTCGCGCGGAGTTCTTGAGCAGGAACTGAGTACCGAGATTAATATCGATCATCGCTCTTTAGGAATTGTGAATACTGACAAGTCGCTGTATCAGCCGGGGCAAACATTGCATGCACGTGTTCTGGTTTTCGATAGCGCACGTCGCGCTCTTGCTAACAAGGAAGTGACGATAGCGATCAAGGATCCGGAGGATGAAGACGCTTTCCGTGCTGATGTGAAGACCTCACGGTTTGGGGTAGCGAGTGTTGACTGGGTCATTCCTACAAATACACGTTTGGGCGACTACACCGTTTACAGCTCCGTCACAGAATCGGACTCATCCGATCCGTTTTCCGCCGTCCAGGTGAAGATCAGCCGTTATGACCTACCCAACTTTACTGTCAGCGCCAAGTCGAACCGGACCTACTACACACGAGGACAGAACGCTGAGGTTGAAGTTCGCGCCGACTATCTGTTCGGTCAAAAAGTCAAACGCGGCGCTGTGCGCGTGGTAAGGGAAACTACTCGCAGGTGGGACTATCGCGAGCAAAAGTGGGAAATCGAGGAGGGCGAAAAGTATGAAGGTGAGACTGATGATGAAGGATGCTTCTTAGCGCGCATCGACCTCGCCGAAGAGCATGAAAAACTGGTAAGCGAGGACTACTCACGTTATACCGATCTGCGCTTCACCGCTTATTTCACGGACGCAACCACCAACCGTACCGAGCAGCGTCGATTTGATCTACGTCTGACAAAAGATCCGATTCACATCTACGTCGTTGAATTCGATGATCAATCAAGAACTCTTGCACTCGAATTCATTGTATCCGCCTCGTATGCCGACGGTTCGCCTGCCCAATGTGAGGTCGCGATTGCCGCGACCCGCAATGTTGGCAATGCAAAATCGATAATCCCTCTAAAAACCATTGCTACGAATCGGCTGGGATTGGCGAAGGTAACCGGGCTTGCGGTTTCACCGGATCTCCTGGGACCAAACAACGTGTTGCTGAACCTCTCGGCGCGTGACGCAGCAGGTAACACCGGACGACACGATGAGGATATCTACTTCGATAGGCGTCCAGTATTGCGTCTTGAGACCAACAAGAACCTGTATCGAATTGGCGAACCAATCAGCGTCGAGATCAGTTCTTCACAGCCAAGCATGTCAGTTGTTGTGCAAGCCAGTCGCGATGGAAACGTCCTCAGGACTGAGCAGACCGAACTGATTGACGGACACGCTTCGCTACTCATGCCCGCAAGTCAGAATTTTCAAAATGAAATAACCATCGTTGCCTACGACATGGCATCCTCGGTAAATGAGTACGAAATGCCCTTCGCTCAGCGAACTGTTCTGTATCCAAAGAACAATTCGCTCCGTCTTGAGGCAATTCTCGACCACGCCAGCTATCGACCAGGTGACGAGGCGCGCATCAACTTCCTCAGCCGGCTCGCGAACGGCCAACAGTCCGAAACTGCCCTGGGAATTGTGATCTTTGATAAGGCAGTTGAAGAGCGAGCCCTTACCGGCAATGAATATGTAACGCCGTTTGGTTTCTCAGATCCCTACTACGCGCTTCGCGGTGGCTTTGGTTTTGTAGCTGGAATCACTCGCAAAGACCTCGATCGCCTGGACCTGACCCGGCCACTGGCAGAGGGTATGGATTTGGTAGCCGAACTGCTTCTGAACAACGAACGGTATGGACCACGTCCACGAGTGTTAGGTCAGAAGTACGAGAAGGGCGCTTCGCATATCTTTGCGGATCTCTTAAACCGGCAGTTAAAGCCGATCCGTGATGCCTTGGACGACGACTACGACGCGTTGGGCTTCATTCCAACTGATGAGTTCGCTTTTAAGAAGGCCGTAGACGCGGCAGGGAGTGACTTTGATGATCTACGCGATCCCTGGGAGACGCCCTATCGTCTTTCGTTCTTTTACAACGGACCATCAGCCATTACCGATGTTTTCAGCAGTGGACCAGACAAGCATTTTGGCACGCCTGATGATTTTGTAGCGCTACGTATCACGCGACCCTATTTTCGATATATTGGGGAAACCATCAACCGCGCTGTCGTTGGTTATAACGCGCGAACCGGGAGTTACATTCGCAACGCGACGCAGTTAGAGGAAGAGCTTCGGCGTACGGGGGTGGACCTGGATCTGTTACGCGATCCGTGGAATCAACCATACTCCGTACATTTTGGAGCTCTCGAAACACGCTACGTCATTACAATTCGTAGTGGTGGGCCAGATGGTAAGTTGGAGCCGCAAAACGATCCGGACGGTTTTACAGTCTGGACTTCGTCAATCGACTACTCAGTTGGCCTCAAGCGACAGTTGGAGAGAGTTGTCGAGAAGTATGCAAAGAACACAAATCACATCCCTGAAAACGATACCGAACTCGATCTTGCCTTAAAGCAAGCCGGACAAGACCGCACTGCCTTAGTCGATCCCTGGGGCAAACCTCTCTATTCAAGTTTCAGCAGTGGTTCTTTCTATGGCGATCGCACAGTCATGTTCAATCAGGCTGTCAATGGACAGCCGTCCGTCACAAAAGCAAGGACCACTCCTATCACGCAACACTACCGTTGGATCCACCTTCGCAGCGCTGGGCCAGATGGGATCGTCGGAACCGTAGACGACTTTGACGTTGTGCGTTTGTTCAATCTAACCGAGCAAAAAGAGGCAAATCAGCAGAAGACGACTAAAGAGGTCGCATTCGTCGCACAGGGCTCGACCGGAGCTATCAAAGGCACGGTAACTGATCCGGTCGGCGCGGTAGTTCCAAACGCAACGGTAACGGCAAAGAACATCTTGACTCACCAGGAAAGTCAAGCTCAAACAGATGATGAAGGCTTTTATCTTGTTAAGAATCTTTCGGCAGGCATTTATCAACTGCGTGTCGATGCACCCGGTTTCAAGTCAACAGAGATTTCTGACATCAGGGTACGTTCAGCCAGCGTGACAGAGGTCAACGTAGCAGTTGATCCAGGAGGTGTTCAGGAAACTGTAAGTGTTACGGCGGACAGCTATTCGGTAGTGCAGAACACGTCCGCGTCTGTATCGAAAACACGAACAGCAATCAGCAGTAGCGCGAGGCTACAAGTCGCAACGCCACGGCTTCGTCAATACTTTCCCGAAACTCTCGTTTGGAAACCTGACATCGAAACCGATTCACGCGGAAGAGCAAACCTAAAATTCAAGCTCGCCGACAACATCACCACCTGGAAGATGTCGGTGATAGGTTCGACTGAGGATGGCCTGCTAGGGATACTTGAGCAAGAGTTTCGCGCCTTTCAGCCATTTTTTGTCGAACACGAACCGCCACGGATACTCACAGAAGGTGACGAGATCTCGCTGCCGGTAGTCGTTCGCAACTACCTGGAACGTCCTCAGCCAGTCCGCCTCTCAATCAAACCTGAGTCATGGTTCAAACTTCTTGGACCAACGGAACGAAACGCAACCATACCTGCGGGCGAGGCGAAAAACGAGATCTTTGGTTTTCGCGCCGCGTCATCAATCAAGGACGGAAAGCAACGAATCACTGCTATCGCTGCAGAGGAAAGCGATGCTATTGAAAAACCTGTCACCGTGCATCCCGATGGGCAGCAAGTATTCGTCACCGCGGGTACGACTGTGGACCAGGCAGCAACGCTCGACCTGCATATTTCAGAGAACGCAATCCGCAATTCCGCTGAGGCACACATCAAGATCTATCCGAACCTCATGGGCCATGTGGTGGAAAGTGTCGAAGCAATCTTGGAGCGGCCTTATGGCTGCGGCGAGCAAACAATCTCGTCTACCTATCCCAGTCTTTTGTTGCTCAAACATTTTAAGAAGACGGGCGATGACTCACCGTTGCGACCGCGCGCCGAACGCTATCTGAAGTCTGGTTATGACCGGTTACTGAACTACAGGGACGAGAGTGGCGGTTACTCATACTGGGGCCGAGGGAATGCAGATGTGGCATTAACAGCCTACGCACTCAAGTTCCTCGTAGATACCAGCGAAGTTATGGACGTAGATCAGGACGACATCTCTTCAACTCGCAATTGGTTGGTAGGAAAACAGCGACCGGACGGCAGTTGGCCAGTTCTTCACTATCAGACTGATAAGCCTGACCAGCGGCAAAGTGCGTTGCTGACTGCTTACGTCGCACGGACCATCGCACAGACGGAACGTGGAACCAGATCCGGGTCAACGGAGTCAAAGTTGGATGAGTCACTCAGAAAGGCATTTGAGTACTTATCGCAGTCTGTTCAAGAGTTCGATGAACCCTACTTGCTGGCTTCATTCTCACTCGCACTGCTTGATTCGGGTCAATTTAAAGCCGCCGAAATTCTGATGAACAAACTCGGAACATTGGCCCAGCGAGAAAACGAGATGACCTACTGGGCGCTCGAGACTAATACTCCATTCTATGGCTGGGGAATCGCCGGGCGTACCGAGACTACTGCCTTGGTTATCCAAGCTCTGACGCGATTTGCGCAGCATCAATCTCTCACCCCGCCACAGCAGTCAGCACCTCACACTCACCTCGAGAGCAATGTCAGCCCTGCCCGCCAGACGAACGATCAGTTGGTCCGTAGCGGCCTTCTCTTTCTGCTCAAACAGAAGGATCGCTACGGCGTCTGGTACTCGACTCAGACAACTATCAACGTTCTCGACGCATTGCTCTTAGTGCTCAGAGGGAATTCGACGAAGGGTCAGCAAGCGGCCGAATCCGCCGATATTCTGGTTAATGGTCAACTGGCAGAACGAGTTCAAATGCCACGAAGGAACCAACTGACCGGGCCCATTACCCTGGAACTTTCACGATATCTGAAACCTGGCCCCAACACGGTCACGTTGCGACGGTCCAACGCCCTTTCTTCAGCTTCGATTCAACTAGTCGGAACATACTACGTCCCGTGGCCCACACGTGGATCAGATGAAGTTCGCACTCAACACGCGAGTCCGTTGCGGCTGGTTGCGAAGTTCGACAAAACAACTGCGCGTATAGGCGAAGAGATCACCTGTTATGTCGAGTCTGAGCGAATTGGGTCTCGAGGGTACGGAATGATACTCGCGGAGATTGGGTTGCCGCCGGGAGCAGATGTTGAGCGTGCCACGCTGGAAACGGCCATGAAGGATTCTGACTGGGCTTTCTCTCAGTACGACGTGTTGCCCGATAGGGTAGTCGCTTATCTGTGGCCACGCGCTGGTGGGATCAAATTCTCTTTCAAGTTTCGTCCACGCTTTGGGTTGAAAGCCAAAGCAGCAGCCTCCTCGCTCTATGACTACTACAACCCGGAAGCGCGAGTCGAACTCGCACCCGAGTTGTTCACGATCAAATAGAAAGGCATTGCCGATTGTTGATTGCCAATTGCCAATTTCAACCTGTCAAGGCCGTGAAACTATCACCAATCGTCAATCGGCAATGATCCCACTCCAAGTAGTGAAAGGAGACCACCATGTCAGCCAAAGTTTTGCTGGATCAGATCAAAGTTAAGGAACCGTGCCCAGCCTCATGGGATTCAATGACAGGTAACGATCAGATTCGTTTTTGCGACCATTGCAGTTTAGCGGTCCACAATCTCTCCGAAATGACCAGCAAACAAGTCTTACGGTTGTTGAGTAAGTCGCAGGGTCGAATTTGCATTAGATACATTCGGTGCCCGGACGGCGCACTCGCTACCAGTACGTCGCTCCACTCTTCTGCAGTTAAGTTGCATCGCATCGGACGACGCATTTCCAAAGTAGCCGCAGGAGCATTCACGGCAACGTTGAGCATCACAGGGGCAACTGCCCAGACGCCTGAGTGTTCCGGCTCTTCCTGCGACAATTCTGCGGTTACACAGATCGATACTCGCTGGAAGCCACGCGCGAGTATTGTCGGGAAGGTTACAAATGGCGCGAACGCTCCGATCCCAGCTGCAACCATCGCGATCTTCAATGAACGAACTCAAGCAGCGTTATTTACCAGCGCAACCTTCAATGGCGAGTTTCGTTTTGAAGGACTCGAGTCAGGTATTTACACAGTGCGGTTTGAAGCGCCCGGTTATGCTCCAGCTGAACGAAAGAGTGTCTACCTGGGAGACAACATGAATTCGCGCATCGATGAGGTTTTGACTGAGGAGAAGTTGAAAACAGATGATGTTGAAGCGGGTGAGAATGATAGATTCCAGTTCGTCGGCGGCGCCGGAGTGATTGTTGCTCCGAAGGATCCATTCATCCGCGCTGTGCAGGAAGATGACATTGAAAAAGTGACTAGCCTGCTTGCTGGACGCGACGTCAATAAGCGCGACGAGTCAAGCGGAACCACCGCGCTGGAACACGCTGTGCAAAACGCGAACCGTGAGATGGTTCAACTACTGCTGTCGGCAGGGGCGAACGTTAACGCACAAAATCGCGGCGGCGAGACTGTATTGATGATGATGGACCAGGATGCGACCAGCGATCTTGTATGGGACTTGATCAATGCAGGTGCGAGAGTCGAGACGGCAGACAATGGTGGCTACACCGCGTTGATGGAAGCGGCACGCAGCAACAATCAGGAACTGCTCAAAACTCTCCTGGAAGCCGGCGCAAAAGTAAATGTGAAGAATAAGGTTGGGCAAACGGCGCTGATGATGGCCGCTTCAGAAGGATTGGTGAATAATATAAGAATGCTGGTTCTTGCCGGGGCCGAGGTGAACGTGCTCGACAAAGAAGGAAAGAATGCTCTGTTTTATGCGACCGACAATTCGCATAACGCGGCCACCAGGCTCCTGAGATCGCACGGGAGCGTTGAGGTTGTGGCTAAGAATGTTGAGGATCAGTAGTCGTCAGGTATTAGTGGTTCCGTTGTTAGTGGTTATCGGTCTTGATCTTGGGTCTTGCGTCTTGGGTCAGCGCGTAGCGACATTAAATGACTCGAGGCCAGACAATAACAACCGAACACTAACCACTGACAACTGACAACTAACCACTAACCACTTGACCAACTGACCACTGACCAACTGACCAACTGACCAAACCACCCCCTGCCATAATACCGTCGAGGCTGTGCTAAGCTATGCGCCGCCCTTAACCCCGACGACACCGAGGAGGAAAATATGGCTGACGACGAGAATCAATGCCAAAACCCGACCTGCACTTGTCCCGCCCCTGACGACGGAAAATATTGCAGTGCATCTTGCGAAGGTGCTGGTAAGACAGTCGAGTTGGACTGCGATTGTGGGCACGCAGCATGTGGAAGTAACTTCTAATTTGCTGCGGAGCTAACTTAAAAGAAAAAGAGGCGCCAGTTTAGGAGCCTCTTTTTTTCATTGAAACGTATCCACGGGATGAATGTAGGCTAACCTCTGACCTCTGACCTCTGACCTCTGACCTCTGACCTCTGACCTCTGACAGATGAACGCAGATGACGCCGATTTTCTCGACCTTCAAACCCAATAGTCTTCTGAGTTTCGTTCTGATCCGCTTCATCAATCTCATCCGCGGCTAATTTTTGTCCGCGGCTGACCTTCATCTCTGCCCGCTGGCGCAGATCGAGATGAACTGCGCTGCCAACCTTGGACCAGTGCCTTCGTCTTCGTGCTTGAAAAACACAAACGACTCGTTCCAATTCTGCTGGCCCATTTTCCTGCACCATTCAATCAAACTCTCTTCGCCGTAGTTGACTCGGCGTAAACGCAAGTAACCCCAATCAGCTGTGCGATCGATGTGCGACGTCGGCATCTCATCCGTGTCCGAAACACACAATGCTAAATTTCGTTTCGAGAGTGCCATCAGCACATCGTCTTCCAACCAGGTAGGATGACGGAACTCAAACGCCGCTCGAGTCGCGGCTGGCAGAAGACCCAGGAAACTCTCCAACCGGTCCAGGTCCTTCTTCATGTTCGGTGGCAACTGAAACAGGACCACACCTAACCGATCGCCCAGGGCCTCAACGGTCTCAAAAAAGAATTTGGTCTCAGTTTCAACGTTATTCAGTCGCTTGAAGTGGGTGATGCGCTGTGAAGCCTTAACTGAGAACTTGAAATTCGCGGGCACCTGTTCTTTCCAACTCTCCAACACACTCTTCTGCGGCATGCGATAGAAGGTGTTGTTTATCTCGACTGCTGGTAATCGAGATGAGTAGTAGGTCAGCATCTCCTTTGCCGGAATCTTCTCAGGATAGAAACTACCTTTCCACTCCTTGTAACTGTAGCCGCTTGTGCCAACAAGTAAGTTCATAGATGGTTTTCCGTCAGCAACGAAAGCCGTCGGCAGCTTGTTGTGGGGTCACGCGATTGTGTGATACACAGACTGGCAACGCAAGCAGTTATCAATCTTCAGGGAGACAAGCTGAGCAATACATATGTCCAGGGTGACAACGAATATCGAATCCATTCTTCACGAATCACGCGTCTTTCCGCCATCGCCTGAATTCTCGGCAAAAGCCCACATCAAGTCCGTTGACGAGCTTGAGGCTCTTCGTACTGAAGCAAGAGAAAATCCTGATGCCTTCTGGGGTCGCATGGCCGAAGAACTTCACTGGTTCCGGAAGTGGGATCAGGTGCTTAAGTGGGAACCACCACACGCAGAATGGTTCGTGGGCGGCCAACTAAATATTTCTTACAATTGTCTCGATCGTCATCTGAACACATGGCGACGCAACAAGGCGGCTTTGATTTGGGAAGGCGAACCCGGCGATCAGCGCACTTTAACTTATCAACAGTTGCACACCGAAGTTTCGCGGTTTGCGAACGTGCTGAAACGTGCCGGAGTTGGGAAAGGCGATCGTGTAGCACTGTATCTTCCGCTGATCCCGGAACTAGCGATTGCGATGCTTGCTTGCGCTCGAATTGGGGCAACACACTCGGTCATCTTCGGCGGCTTCTCGAGTACGGCGATTGTAGATCGTGTCAACGATGCAAGCTGTAAATTGGTAGTGACGGCAGATGGTGGTTGGCGACGTGGTAAAGAGGTCCAGTTAAAAGCTGCGGTCGATGAAGCGCTTAAGCAGACGCCTTCAGTAAAGACATGTATCGTCGTTCGCCGTTCGGGCACCCGTATTCACATGGAGCCGGGTCGAGACTATTGGTGGCACGAACTAGTTGAAACAGTCGATCTGGATTGTCCAGCCGAACCTTTAGACAGTGAGCACCCTCTTTATATCCTCTACACCTCTGGAACAACTGGTAAGCCAAAGGGAATCTTGCACACCACTGCGGGCTACCTGCTGCAATGCCATCTCACTTCCAAGTGGGTTTTTGATCTCAAGGACGAAGACGTCTACTGGTGCACAGCTGACATCGGATGGGTCACCGGCCACAGCTACGTGGTTTATGGGCCACTTTCAAACGGCGCGACTGTCTTGATGTACGAAGGGGCGCCCAACCATCCCGAGCCCGATCGTTTCTGGGAGATGATCGAACGTCACCGAGTCAACATCTTCTACACAGCTCCCACCGCAATTCGCGCATTCATAAAATGGGGTGAACAGTGGCCTTTGAAGCATGACCTATCGAGTCTGCGAATGCTGGGTACGGTAGGTGAGCCAATCAATCCCGAAGCGTGGATGTGGTATCGAGAGATCATTGGCAAAGGTCGTTGCCCGATTGTTGATACGTGGTGGCAGACGGAAACGGGCGCGATCATGATCACTCCACTTCCGGGCGCCACGCCGACGAAACCCGGTTCCGCAACTAAGCCGTTACCTGGTGTCGAAGTTGACGTGATGACGCGCGACGGAAAACCAGTTGGCGCAAACGAAGGTGGTTATCTCGTAATCAAACGTCCCTGGCCATCGATGCTGCGAACAATTTGGGGCGATGACGAACGCTACAAACAACAGTACTGGTCGCAGATCGAAAACATCTACTTTGCGGGAGACGGTGCACGGCGCGATCAGGACGGCTATTTCTGGATCATGGGTCGCATCGATGATGTGATCAATGTGAGTGGACATCGATTGGGTACTGCCGAGGTGGAAAGCGCGCTCGTTTCTCACGAAGCGGTCGCTGAAGCCGCGGTTGTGGCCCGCCCGGATGATCTGAAAGGCTCGGCGATTGTTGCGTTCGTGACGCTCGAAGGAACACAAACTGCTACCGAACCGTTGAAAGAAGTCCTGCGACAACACGTTGCCAAGGAAATCGGCGCGTTGGCGCGACCAGATGAAATTCGTTTTTCTGATGCTTTGCCGAAGACGCGTTCGGGAAAGATCATGCGACGCTTGTTACGAGAAATTGCAACCAGCGGTTCAGTGGCTGGTGATGTAACAACCCTCGAAGACTTTTCTGTGTTGGAGAAGCTTCGTGCGGACGAAGAATGAAATCATTGCCAATTGCCGATTGTCGATTGCCGATTTGCTGAAAGTTCGGCCATTACTTAATGCCGGTAGAGACCCTAGGAACGACTAGTGGTCAAGCGAGTCTCGATTGATTCAAATTGGCAATGGTAAGTGGCAATATTTTTCGCCTAGCGATTCCTTATGAACGACTTTGTCTATAAGCAACTGCGTGTCGATTGATTCAAATCGGCAATTGGCAATCGGCAATCGGCAATGATTTCAATCGACAATATGAAAGGGGAGCAAGACTATGCGGCGCCCACTTGAACCCGATAACCGTACCGGCCCGCGTTACCTGGCGAGTTTCGAAGTTCGCGCTGAGTGGGACGAACCAGATGGCGACCACGTTGTTGCGGAAGGCGTGACCGAGAACGTTGGCCCCGAAGGAACACTTATTCATCTGCCTCGAAAACTGCCCGCTGTGGGAAGCCGGGTTGTTCTGGAAGTGCAGGGCGAAGATGGTAAGCGGCTCGAGGTCATCGCCGAGGTTTTGCGCATCGAACGAAATCCCAGTCACCCTTTGGCAGCATTCTCACTTGTTGGCGAAACCGAAGAGTGGAAAGGATTGATCTGGGAACCGGCCGCACCAAAAATTGCGGCGCCACCGCCAAGTGAAGAGGAAGAGGGCGAAGGTGAAGACGAGGATAATGAGGAGAGCCAGGAAGAACCCACACACTGAAAGGCTAATCCGACATGAGAACTCCCGATACGCTCCCGACGCATGATCGAAGGAGGTTCCCCCGCTACTACGTAAGTTCCCGCATAACGATGGCCATCGAAGACAACAGCCTGAAAGAATCAATTGGTTTGGGCGAGCCCGGAGACATCAGTCTCGGCGGAGTGCGCGTGCGAAACCTGCCAGCTTGTCCGAATGTTAAAGTTGGCGACAATTTGGGACTGTTGTTGATTGACCGCGAAGACGCGTTGTCGCTTCAAGGCGAAGTGGTCCATCGTGGCACGCCAGACACTTTCGGAGTTGAGTTTCGGGATTTGAGTATTAGGGACCAAATGGGAATTCGGGGATTGATCGAGCGATTACACGGTGCAGGAATCGAGTGAACAAGAGAAGTTCTCAAAATGAGATGGGTGGCAAGACACCGCGGACTCTGGCCGACGTCTCCTGGCCTCAAACCCGAGTAGTCCTGCGCGTACTCGTCATTTTCATTCTGGTTGCGATAACCGCCTGGGTCATCGTCAAGTTGACTGGCGTGATCCTGCTCGTAGTCCTTTCCATATTTTTCGCCTACCTGGTTTCGCCGGTAGTTGATTTCCTTCGACGTCCAATCACTATCTCAGGTCGCCAACGTGCTATGCCTCGGGTCATGGCGATCGCGGTTGCGTATCTTCTGATCATCGGCGCACTCGTGACCGGCATCCTGTTACTTGTGCCGCGCATAGGAGGCCAGTTTCCCGAGTTTGCCGAACAGGCAAGAGCGTACTGGCGCATCATCGGAGTCAAAACACAGACAGCCAGCGATTACCTCAGGCTGCACCGCATGCCGACCCCCGTTCTTGATGCGTTCAATAACGTCATTGCTGAAATTGGGCATTACGGCAGTGCTGTGCTTTTGCCGAGCATGGTGGTCTGGTTGGGCTATTTACCGTGGCTGATCCTCATTCCGATTCTTAGTTTCTTTCTCTTGAAGGATGCCGAGTCGTTTCGCCGATCCGCGCTGCAAATGCTTCCACGTGGAAGATGGCGCTGGCGCGGTGACGAGTTCTTTCAGGATGTCAGCAGCACCCTTGCGGCTTACACACGCGCTCAACTCACAGCCTGTTTCTTTATCGGCCTGATTTGTACTCTGGGATTCACCTTGTTGAGTTTACCAAGTCCGTTGGTGTTGGGACTGATGGCGGGGATCTTTGAGTTCGTTCCCTTGATGGGACCACTGTTGATCGCGATAGTGGCCGCGATTGTGGCGGCACTCCACGGTGGTCCATTCTCTGCTTTTCTAGTGCTTCTGTTTCTTGGTGTGTTGCGCATAGTGCAGGACTACGTCGTCTACCCGCGCTTGATTGGACAAGGCATCCATCTGCATCCGCTGGCAGTGATACTTGCGATTCTGGCTGGTCACGAGTTGGGAGGCGTTGCGGGAATCTTTTTGGCGCTTCCGGTGGTGGCAATTCTGACTGTGAGTTACAAACATTGGCTGGAACACCGGGGCAGTGAAGGCTTTGCCGATCTTATTGATCCGAATGCTGGGGCGGATAAGACGGAAATGACATTGAGCTCTGTTGAAGACTTCACATTGCCGATCCAGGAGACGAGAACTTCACACCCAACGATAGACACTACAGCCGATGACATGGCCCGCGCACGACCCGATCTCACCACGGGTGAACTAAAGATCAAGCACGACTAGGCACCGCTGCTGTCGAAGATCACGCTGCAAGCTTCCGCTTCTCCATCAACTCGATGAATCGTCGGAAATGATGTTCAGCATCGTGTGGACCTGGCGCAGCCTCGGGGTGATACTGCACCGAAATGATCGGTAGGGTCTTGTGGCGCATCCCTTCAACACACTGGTCGTTGAGATTGATATGAGTGACTTCGACTTCAGGAGGCAGGCTTTCCGCCGCCACTGCGAAACCGTGATTGTGTGAAGTGATTTCCACGTGCGTTCCGCCCAATTCCTTAACAGGTTGATTCCCACCCCGGTGACCAAATACCAACTTGAAAGTATTGCCACCAAAGGCTCGTCCCAACAGTTGATGACCAAAACAGATTCCAAACATTGGCACTTGCTGTTGAAGCAAAGAACGAATCTGCTCAACTTCACGGTCCATCGATGCAGGATCCCCCGGACCATTTGAAAGGAAGATGCCATCCGGCTTCATGGCAACAACCTCGACTGCTGGCGTCGAAGCTGGGACCACTGTGACTCGGCATCCGAGTTGGGCCAACTCCTTCAATGAATTTCGCTTCACGCCAAAATCGAAACAGACAACATGAAACCGTTCTACACCCTCCGCCTGAATCGTGTATGGCACTTTCGTGGTGACTACACTTGCGAGTTCACGATTCTCCATCGGCGGCGAGTTGCGCGCTTTGGTAATCAAACTCTCTTCATCGAGATCAAGAGCCGAGATACAGGCGCGCATCGCACCTTTGTCGCGAATGTGGCGAACCAGGGCGCGCGTATCGATTCCCTCAATCGCCACGATATTCCACCGCTTCAGGTACGTATCAAGACTCTCTTCAGAACGCCAATTCGAGGCGATGCGACTGGCTTCGCGAACGACAAATCCTTCAACCCAGGGCCGGCTTGATTCCTCGTCCTCTTTATTGATTCCGTAATTGCCGATGAGTGGGTAGGTCATGCAGACGATTTGGCCCGCATAAGACGGATCGGTGAGGACCTCCTGATAGCCGGTCATGGAGGTGTTGAAAACGATCTCGCCACAGGCCTCGCCTTCTGCTGCCCATGAGCGACCGCGAAAGGTGCGACCGTCTTCAAGCGCTAATAGTCCGGGTTTGAGTGGATTCATGTGGAATTGGAATTTAGAATTTGGGAATTGGGATTTCGGATTTCGGATTTGGAAGTTGGAATTTGGAAATTTGGAATTTGCCAGAATCAGAACAAGTTGGGAAGGGGGGCTCTGTTCTTGATTCTGGTAAATCCCAATTTCCAAATTCCAAATTCCAAATTCCAAATCCGAAATCCGAAATCCGAAATCCGAAATCCCAATTCCCAAATTCTAAATTCCAATTCCACATGAATCAACTCAAACCCGGAC
>DATBMP010000522.1:0-6256 GCA_036554845.1 Pyrinomonadaceae bacterium | reverse complement strand
GTAAGGCAAAGCCTTACCGCAAGGGACGCGGCAAAGCCGCCGCAACCGACACCCCGACCTCTGACCTCTTACTTCCGACCCTCTGACCTCTGACTTCCGCCTTCACTGTCCTCGCAGAATCGGATATGGATTGATGTTCGTTCCTTCCCAGTACCGTTTCGGATCCGCAACGATCGCGATCGAGAAATGCAGATGATAGTTTCCAACTCCAGCATTACCAGTGTCACCTACGTATCCGATCACTTCCCCTTGACGCGCGTACTTCCCGGAGCCTAAACCATCTGCGTACCGTTGAAGATGTGCGTAGTAGTAAACCAATTTTCTGTCCATGCTGAGTTGATAGATCGTCGTGCCTCCGCGATCACTCTGGAAGAGCTTGATTATCTCCCCATCGGCGGCTGCAAGAACCGGCGTTCCCGCTGCTGCTGGAATATCAATCGCATCGTGAACTCGACCCTCAGAACGCGACTCCGCAAACGTGTCGAGCAGCTGATCCGATTTCACTCCTGCCACTGGAACGATCAGCTTGAGACTTCCGACAAAGCTCGGCCCTGGTACTGCAGGCTCACCTGTTTCAACGGTCGGTGAAGGATCTGCTAGTTCGATTGGACTTGATAGAGGTGAAGGTGATGGATCCACCAAAACTTCGGGTGAAGGTGTTTCGGTTGGTTCTTGTGTTGGAGACGGATCAGGCTTCTCAATTCGAACAATAACTTGAGGCGTTTCGTCCGGTCGGTTTCTTCTATTAATAAACCAGATGACAGCCACCAGGGCAGTCAGGCCAACCACAATCCCCAGGAACGTACGCCACCTTGCAGATTGAATCATTCTGTAGGTCTTAAAGTCAGCGTTTCAGATTTGCAAGCTCAAGCTGATCTGAACACTTCTAACTGTAATTCGATACACCCAGGGGCAACAGAGGACGCGGTGCCGTTCCACCAAAGAACCAACTCGCTCCAACTCGCAAACGATGATGCCAGGTTGGAAGTCTGGAAGTGTAAAGTGCGAATCGTGCTTGTCGTGCCAACGGACCACCAAATGCTTTGCCTCCGGCCAGCACAGCTGCCCGGTCTGTCCCAAGACTTACCGCCTCCCCCAACTCCTCAAACTTGCGAGTCTGTAGTTGTTCGCCATTAATCAAAGCATGAACGTTACGCGCTGCGAGTCCGGCCTCTTGTAAAGCCAGTTGGGCCGTGCCAGCCAAAATTGGAGTGGCATCCTTATAGAACGCGATGTCACCCAGCGCAAAAACATTCGATTGGTCCTTAACCATAAGCGTCGGTTCGACACGAATCAGTCCACGTTCGGTTTTTTCTACGGCAAGTTGTGCAATGACCGGATTCATTCGGACACCGCCTGTCCAGACAACCGCGGCACTTTCAATCTCAGTATGAGTGCGCTGATGTTCGAACATGAGAGACTTTTCCGTGACCTTCACCACCCGCGTAAGCGTATGGACTTCAACTCGTGACTGATTCAATGCATCGACGACGTAATCGCGAATCTCGTCGCCCATTCCAGGCACTACGCGATCGCCCATTTCTATCACCAGGACGCGTGGTTCGCCGGTCAGCGCGCGACGTTGAAATGCATCACGCAGCAAGTCAGACATCTTGGTGGCAAGTTCGACTCCGCTCGCCCCGGCGCCGACTACGGCGAAAGTTAATGCCTTGCGAGTGTCTTGCGGCGGCAAATTTGGTGGGACACGATCCAGGGCATCGACCATTCGCTGTCGAAGAAGATCCGCGTGGGCCAGCTTTCGAAAAGGAATTGCAAACTGCTCCGCGCCGTGTACTCCCGCGTAATTGGTGATCCCGCCGAGGGCGAGCACGAGAATGTCATAGTTGACCGCCTGTTTGCCAAGTTGAACGGTTTGAGACTTGAGATCAATAGAGATGATCTGGTCCTGGATACGCTCGACCCGCTCCTCGATCAATTCGTCGTACTTTGGGGCAATATGCCATGCTTCGACCTCACCGCTGAGGTATTCGTAAAGCATCGGCGTAAACAGAAAGTGGTCCTCATCGCTGACCAGTGTCACGTGGGCGTCACTTCCCAACTCCAGGGCGGTGAAAAGGCCTCCGAAGCCTCCGCCTAGAATCAAAACCCTCGGTTTGCTTGGCATTTTCGTCCTCAATTAGCGTTTGTGAGCATGGTAGCAAATGGATGTTGCGAAAGACACACCCTCGCCGTATCACCCAATAGTCTCCAAAACCGCCTCGCTGGACACTTGTAAAGAACGCGTGCTAAATTGAAGCGCACTTTAAGTTTAGCGGTTCCGTAGTAGTCATACGGATCTACTGCTGCCGAGGAGGATCATCTGAGTGGCTTTAGCCAAAGAGACAAAAGAACAGATAGTTTCAGATTTTCGGACCCATGAGAATGACACGGGTTCACCCCAGGTTCAGATCGCGCTGTTAAGTAAGAGAATTAACGAGCTGACCGACCACTTCAAGACCCATAAAAAAGACAATCACTCGCGGCGCGGCCTACTCAAGATGGTCTCGCAACGCAGGAGTATGCTGGATTACTTAAAGCGGACAGACATCGAGCGGTACCACGAGGTAGTGTCTCGTCTGGGCCTCCGTCGTTAAGACAGCTATTTCACCGTAGCGTAAACGAGATAACTTCGAATCTCGATTATTCAAAAAGCCCCGTCTATCGGAGAGCTTGCTAAGGGTGCCGAACGTGACGGCTAAACTCCCAAGCGAGCAGACGTGCTAGGCCTGATCGCATTTACGAGTAAAGGCGGCGAGAGCTTCACGGTTTGAGGCTCAGCCGCCTTTACTGTTTTTACGACTTTTCACCCGGTTTCACGTTGACCGGCAAAATTGCGGACCCGACGTCGCGCCTGATGTGGTTCATTCACCACACGTAAGCCGTCGAGATATGTCGCAGATAGTTGAGTTCAAATTTAGAGCGAGGCGGATGAGACGCCCGCGCGTCCGTAAAGGGCGCGGTTGTTCGAAGGAGAAAACCATATGCCAGTAAAGAAGTACCTCAAAGAATCGATCAAGCTTGGGGAGAAAGACTTAACAGTCGAGACAGGTCGAGTTGCCAAGCAGGCAGACGGCTCTGTGATCATTCGTTACGGCGACACGATGTTGCTGGTTGCCGCTGTTAGTGCTCCCACCCCGCGCGAGGGAATTGATTTCTTTCCACTCACTGTTGAATACCGAGAATCAAACTATGCCGCGGGCCGGATACCCGGTAACTACTTTCGTCGCGAGGGGCGACCCAACGAGAAAGAAGTTCTAACCAGTCGTTTGATTGATAGACCATGTCGACCACTCTTTGCCGAAGGTTACCGAAACGAAACCCAGGTGATCGCGAGTGTCATATCAGCCGATCCCGACAACAATCCGGATGTTATTGCGATTACTGGCGCCTCGTTGGCGCTATATCTTTCGGACATCCCATTTCTCAACCCAATTGCCGGTGTGCGCATTGGTTTGATTGATGGACGTTACATCGTTAACCCAACTTACGATGAGGTGCGCGACTCGCGCTTGAACCTGATCGTTGCCGGAACTGAGGAAGCGATTGTCATGGTTGAGGCCGGCGCGGACCAGGTTTCGGAAGAGATCATGGTAGAAGCGCTGATGTTGGCCCACAAGGAGATCAACAGACTCTGTCGCTGGCAAAAAGAGCTCTACAAGGCACTGGATATCCAGAAGCGCGAAGTGGTTGCCGTGACCATGGATGAAGAGATGTCTGCTGAGATTGAAAGGAACTACGCCGATCGCTTGCGAGCGTCGCTGGATACCACAACCACGGATAAGAGAGATAGTTACGCAGCTGTCGACGCGTTGAAGAAAGAGGTCGTGGAAAGCTATCCCGAAGATCTTCCAGAGCGGAGATTAATGGCCAAGTCAACCTTCGATCAATTGAAGGAGAAGATCTTCCGCGACGATATTCTCAACAAACGCCGCCGTCCTGATGGCCGACGCTTTTCAGAAATACGACCAATCACTTGTGAAGTCGGATGGTTACCGCGAGTGCATGGCTCAGCACTCTTTACCCGGGGTGAAACTCAAGCGTTAGTAACCACCACACTTGGAACCAAGGAAGATGAACAGTACATCGACGATCTCGAAAAGGGCGAAGTCAAACGTCGTTTCCTCCTTCATTACAATTTCCCGCAGTACTCGGTTGGTGAAGTTGGCCGTTTCGGCTCATCAAGCCGACGCGAGATTGGACACGGTGCGCTGGCTCGCCGGGCAATTGAAGCCGTTCTTCCCGACGATTCAGTGTTTCCCTACACAGTTCGAATAGTTTCAGACATCACTGAATCAAACGGCTCGTCGTCGATGGCGAGTGTTTGCGGTGGAATTCTCTCGTTGATGGATGCAGGTGTTCCGTTGAAAGCTCCTGTCGCCGGTGTCGCCATGGGTTTGGTGATGGAGGGCAATAAGTATGCGATCTTGACCGACATCGCCGGTGCTGAAGACCACTATGGCGATATGGACTTCAAGGTCACAGGGACTCGCGAGGGAATCACGGCCTTGCAGATGGATATCAAGATTGCCGGTATCAACGCGCAGATTATGGCTGAGGCGTTGGAACAGGCGAGGAAAGGGCGCTTCTACATTCTTGATGTAATGGAGAAGACCTTGCCCGAACCACGCACCACCATCTCTCAACACGCTCCAAGAATCATTCAGATAAAGATCAATCCCGACAAGATCCGCGACGTCATTGGACCAGGCGGAAAGGTGATCCGATCTTTGGTTGAAGAGACGGGAGCGAAAATAGATGTTTCAGATGATGGTACAATCTCAATCGCGACGGCGAGTGGTGAAGCTGCTGAAGCTGCAGTAAACCGAATACGTGGTCTAACTGCTGAAGCTGAGGTTGGCCAAACATATCTGGGGACAGTTTCACGGATCGTAGATTTTGGCGCTTTCGTTGAGATCTTTCCTGGAACCGATGGTCTATTGCACATATCGGAGATCGCCGATCGACGCGTGAAAGATGTGCGCGACGAATTAAAGGAGGGTCAGCAGATCCTCGTGAAGTGCATCGGTAAAGAAGGCAACAAAATAAAGCTTTCACGTAAGGCCATTTTGCGAGAGGAAAGTAAGAAGGCTGAAGCGGCAAGTGCGGGAGAAACGGAATAAGGTGCCTGTGAACATCGTCTCTTATGAAGGAGGCTTGCATTACCAAAGCCTCCTTTTTCTTAGGGTTTTGCGGCGTTTAACGGGAATACGAGGCCCATTAAGCATCTTTTCTAATTAAGAACCGAAGCCGCGAATGCTTTTGTTTGATCCAATTCGGTCTCTCCGCATCGAGATCCCGCAACGAAAAATCAATCGCTTCGTAAACGGATACAGTTCCCAGGAGGAAAATAATTCTTAAAATGACGAGTCGAGCCTTCCGACCCCTCGCTGGCTTGCTCAGCATAATGTTGCTGGCGGGAACGCCAGTTCACGCTGCGCCAGTTGCGTTTCGTGAAGTGATTCAGGTCGTCGGCAGTTTTCACAATCCAGCAGAGCTTCGGCTTCGCAGTGCTTCGCAAACTGTTAATGCCCCGATCTCAGGACTGAGTGGATCCACGCGCGCTGATTCAAGAGTCAACAACGTTGTAGGCGAGTCTGCGATTGCCGACTTGTCAGCAGACAGTCTGTTATCAGGCGTGACTTTAGGATCTGATGATCCGCCAGGAGTTCAGATTATTGACCAGGGAACAATTGAGGGAACGATCTGCGACTGCGGAGAGCTCACCGTTCCAGGGGGCTTCCCAAAGTGGCCCTTGTTGTTCCTCGCTGGTATTCCGTTCATCTTCATTAACGATGGCGACGAGCGCAATCCAGATAACACTCCGACACCCACTCCCACACCAACACCGATCTCCACACCGACACCGCCAGCACCACAAGTTCCCGAACCAGCATCGTTGATCTTATTCGGTTCCGGATTAGCGGCTTTCGTTGCCGGCCTACGTCGTCGCCGCTTTTCAGGAGCCAAGGCGTCGGAGAGGAGGGACAGCTGAAATGTCGGTGCCAAAAAACTTCAGAAGGAAGATTGCATTTGCCGTAAGAGTGGCTTTGATCGCAGCTGTCGCCTTGATCTTCTGTCAGACGCAGCCAGGCTTTGAGTCCTACGCCAAGAGGAAGCCTGCGAAACACGGAGTACTCAAGATTCGCACGATGCCGGGAGGTTTGCCGCTACAGCTTGATGGAAAATCTTTCGGTGCAACAACAACCGATGATCGTTCAATCGATCTCCCCCCGGGTGTTCACACGATTGTGATCAC
>DATBMP010000515.1:0-2645 GCA_036554845.1 Pyrinomonadaceae bacterium | reverse complement strand
TCGGGTTGCATCAAGTCGAGAAGTTCGCTGCGCATACCTGAAGAACTTAGATACCGCAACCCGACCGGGCGGGGGTAAACCACCCTTCCCAACCTGATATTTTTGGCAAGTGCCCCATCACCACTCAGCAATTCCCAATTCCCAATTCCAAATAATTCCCAAATTCCAAATTCCAAATTCCAAATTCCAATTTCCAAATTCCAAATTCCAAATTCCAATTTACAAATTCCAAATTCGAAATTCCAATTTACAAATTCTAACTCCGCACTCCACCTCACCTATCAACCCAGCGCTCATACCACAAACTCAGATTCAACAAGCACCACAAATGAAAACTCCAATCACGCGTACCGCGTCGATGCTCGTCGATCAACCTGCTCACGAATGAGTAGTCAAAGTAGTCACGCTTCCTTAGTGAAGAATTAAGCAGGCGCGCATCCAGCATCTCTCCCGTGACGCCACCAAACCACTCCTTGATCGGCGCACCGAACCCACGCTTCCGTTTGTAAAGCACATCATGCGGCAGAATCCCCTCCAACGCCTGTTTCAAAATGTGCTTGCCGCTGCGACCTTCGACTTTTCGGTCACGTGAGATCCCGAGCGCGTACTCAACCAGATGATGATCCAGGAACGGAACGCGCGCCTCGACCGACGTCGCCATCGTGATCTTGTCAACCCGCATCAACAACAACTCGGGCAGCCGCAGCTTTAATTCAAGATAGGTCATGCGCCCCGCGAAGTCTGAGGACGGCCAGACCTCAGCCACGTGTTCGAGATACTCGCGAACAACGTCATATGAAGACAGTCCGTCGTAAGAAGCGCGTTGCCGGTTCGAGAGTAGTTGCTGCTTAAAGCCCTCGTCATAAACTATCGCGCCACCCCAAAATAATGCCTCACCTGCGCCGAAGCGCCGCGCTATCTCGATTGCCGTGCGTTTCTTAAAAGCCTTTTCCATGACGGGAAGGGCCAGGACGGTAGTAGCTCGTCGCGCAAACTGCGGGAGATGTTCCGCATGGGTCCAGAACCTTTCGTTGATGCGCAGGTACTTTCCAAACCAGTCGTACCCGGCAAAAATTTCGTCTGCGCCTTCGCCAACTTGAACGACGACAGTCCCCGTCTCACGGGCCAGTTTTGAAACGTAGTACAGAGGTACGCAAACCGGATCCGCAATCGGTTCGTCCTGGTGATAGACCAGGTCCGGTAGAAACTTTTCCATCTCGTCGCTGCCAATCACAACCTCGTGATGATCAGTATTGAAACGGTTAGCGATGGCGCGCGCTGAATCGAGCTCGTTCAACTCCTGATTGTCTTTGAAGCCGACGGTGAAGGTCCTTACCGGCTGGTCCATCAGTTCAGACATCAAAGCGACATTGGCTGATGAATCGACGCCTCCTGACAGAAACACGCCAAAGGGCACGTCCGCCATCATGCGTTTGCGGATGGACGCGCGAAGTAGTGAAAGGATCGTCTCTCGCTGTTGGTCCAGGGGCTCATCGGTTTGCGGCGACGTAGGTATCGCGTCCCAGTATTGCCGGCACTGCATGTCGCCGCTGCGGTTTACAACCAGTTGGTGACCCGCTGGAAGTTTCCAGACGTTGCGGAAGAGAGTGCGCGGCGCAGGCGTCGTCAGGAAAGTCAGGTAATGATAGAGCGACTCTTCATCTACTTCGGCCGTTACAGCAGGGTGTTGCAGGATGGCCTTAATTTCAGAAGCGAAGATTAATCGTCCCTGCGCATGATAGTAATAGAGTGGCTTCACTCCGATGCGATCTCTGGTGAGGACCAGTCGTTGTTGTTCAGCATCCCAAAGACCGATCGCGAAATCTCCTTCGATGTCCTTGACAAAGTCGATTCCGCGCTCTTCGTACAGATGAAGAATCGTTTCCGTGTCAGTGTGTGACCGATAAACATGACCACTCTTTTCTAGCATGGAGCGCAGCTCGAGATGGTTGTAGATCTCGCCGTTGAAAACAATCCACACTCGAACGGTGCAACCACGCATCGGCTGGTTTCCGGCAGCCGACAAATCGATGATCGAGAGTCTGCGGAAGCCAAAGCCGCCCTTGCCCTCGTCAAAGATCAGTTCGCCTGTATCGTCAGGACCACGATGGGCCATCTCATCGCGCATGCGTATGACGAGCGACTGCTCGACTCGACCACCGCTCGCTCCGTACTCCCAAATGCCGCAAATGCCACACATTGATTTACTGCTCTATGAATTCTGTATCCCGGCTGCATTCCATAAAGTCGTTTCGGCCCACAGGTGGAGTCTTGAGCCGAGTGGTCTTCTCATTTTCACCGTGGCGTCAACAACACTCCTGGTCATTCAATCGCCGAGAGTTGTGCGCACGACGCTTAGGCGCAGTTCTACATCTTCGGCAGCGGCAATCGGGATCAATGCCCAGCGGAAAGTAACCGGTACTTGTTTGCGCATCGACCAACACACTGTAGCCGACGGAGACTTCGCGCCATAGTGCCTTGAGACAAACTGTTCCTCCGTTTGCGGCGGCTGGAGTACGTCAAGAGATAAAATCAATAACCGGGTGCCACTCGTCCGATCTAAGCCCGATACTACGCCGTCTTCTCTGACGATCACTTCCAATCCTGAATCGAAGTGAAACCGCGTTGCTATCTGATGCTCCCCT
>DATBMP010000505.1:0-4750 GCA_036554845.1 Pyrinomonadaceae bacterium | reverse complement strand
GTAGTTTTCCGAGCATCGGGGACAGACTCTCAGCATTCGGCTCGTTCTCAGGCGAGTGGGCAACAAAGTGATAGTGGTTCGAAAAAACCGCCCACGCTTCCAAATGCCAACCAAACTCGTTCGTGACACTCAATGGCCCACGATGGAGCACTCTCAGGCGCTCTGGGCCGCGGAAGAAGTGTTGTTTCTTGTACGTTCCTGCCGTAAGGAAATAAGTTCCCGAAGAAGATAATTGGTGTCGCGGTGCATGAGGCCATGAGAATTCTTCTGCGAACTGGGATCGAGTGAGGAGATCCATAATGAATGAATTATGAACTCCCTGGTTTGATTTGTTGAGGATCGGAGAACTTCGTCAAGTTACGGCGAGATGCTTGATGTCGGACATCTTAGAAAGAAGGATCCAAAGCGGTGTCGCGCTGCGCTTGCCACCGCACTCCAAGGAGGTTCCCGGGCGAAACGAGATCCAAAGCGGTGTCGCGCTCGGGCTTGCCACCGCACTCCAAAGAGGGGAGATTTCGACGTGGGGATCCAAGGGAAGCGGGATCCAGAACGAAAGTTGGATCCAAAGCGAAGACGATCCATGAGCGAAGATGATCCAAAGCCGTGTCGCGCTGCGCTTGCCACCGCACTCCAAGGGGGTCAGGTCGCGATTTGGAGACTGGTCTCTAACAACTCCACGGAATTTGGACCAGCGAATACTTTGAACTCGCCAGGCTCCACAACGAACTTCATCTCGCGGTTGTAAAAGCCTAGCTGTTCCGCCGTTAGTGTTACTTCTACACGCCGCTTTTCACCAGGCTGAAGCGTAATGCGCTCGAAACCTTTCAACTCAAGGATAGGCCTGGTGACACTCGAAGCCTGGTCTCGTATGTAGAATTGTGCGACCTCATCACCTGCACGCTTGCCGATATTTTCAACCTCAACGCTCACAGTTACTCGTCCACCCGAGGGGATGCTCTTCGCGCTTACTTGCAAGTTGGAAAACTTGAATTGTGTGTAACTGAGTCCGAAGCCAAACGGATAAAGGGGAGTAACGGGCACATCCAGATACTTTGAGGTGTACTTCTGGTCTGTCGGTGGCCTTCCGGTACTCTTGTGGTTGTAATAGATCGGCACTTGACCAACAGTGCGCGGAAAAGTAACCGGCAATTTGCCACCGGGATTTACATCACCGAACAGCACATCCGCGATCGCTGGACCTGCCTGCGTCCCGCCAAACCAGGTCTCCAGTATCGCCGGCGAGTTTTCGGCCAGCCAGTTGATGGTCAAAGGCCGTCCGTTCATCAACACAACGACGTATGGTTTGTTCAGCGCATGGATGGCCTGGATCAATTCCATCTGTCTTCCGGGAAGATCCAATGACGTGCGCGACGCCGCCTCGCCGCTCATCTCCGCCGTTTCACCCACTGCGATCACCACCACCTCGGCTTCACGGGCTGCCGCAACTGCCTCGGCAATTGAATTAGGTCCGGTAGGAGCTGTCGCACTTCTGGCTGCTTCAATGTTGGCTGCTGAAGCGACGTTGGTTCCGCCGGCGTTGGTCGCAGCAACAGGCTGAGCATCATAGTTCCCTGTTACGCCGCGACCCTCAATCGCTACTCCCTTGGCGTGAACAATTCTCGCTTGCGGAAGCTTCTCTTTGATTCCGGCCAGCAACGTTACTGTATCCGTGGCGCGGCCATCGCCCGCCCACGATCCGATCATCGCTTTGGGATCATCAGCGAGCGGACCAATGACCGCAATTGTCTTAACGGTCCTTTTCAGCGGGAGCGTTTCCCGCTCATTCTTTAAGAGCACCATCGAGCGCCCTGCCACCTGACGTGCAACAGCGAGATTCGCAGCACTCAGAATCGTCTCTCGTTCGCGCGCCTCATCCGCATAAGGCTTATCAAAGAGACCGAGTCGAAACTTGATTCGCAAGACTCTACGCACCGCCTGATCAATTGTCTCGATTTTGAGTTTGCCATCACGAACAAGCTGCGCCCCGTGCTTACCAAAGAATTGACTGACCATCTCCATGTCAGTCCCAGCACTGAGCGCGTGCTGCGCTGCGTCAGCCTCAGTTGCCGCTAACCGGTGGTTCATCAACTCCATAACACCCGTGTAATCGCTAACAACGAAACCATCAAACTTCCATTCGTCGCGCAAAACTTTTGTCAGCGTGAAGGGGTTCGCCGCAGTCGGCACGCCGTTGAGATCGTTGAAGGCGCTCATGAATGTACCAACGCCAGCATCAATTGCTGCCTTGAACGGTGGAAGGTAGATTTCCCGCAGTGTGTGCTCCGACATTTCGGTGGTGTTGTAATCGCGGCCTGCTTCGGCTGCTCCGTACGCCACCCAGTGTTTCGCGCAGGCGACGACACGATCAGGCGCGCTGTAGTCAGCTCCTTGAAAGCCGCGCACACGAGCGCGTGCCATAACAGAGCCGAGGTATGGATCTTCGCCTGAGCCCTCCACAATGCGTCCCCAGCGAGCGTCACGTGCGATATCAACCATTGGTGCGAAGGTCCAATGCACACCACTGGCACGAGCTTCGGCGGCTGCCACACTTGCAGCTCGTTCTACCGCAACCGGATCCCAACTACTTGCTTCACCCAAAGGGACAGGGAAGATCGTCCGGTAGCCGTGGATCACATCGAAGCCGAGGATTAACGGAATCTTCAGGCGCGACTGCTCCAGTGCAACTCTCTGCAATTCATTCGTTCGCTTCGCGCCACGCACGTTTAGAGTTGAGCCAAGCAGACCTTTGCGAATCAGGTCGAGATGTTCAGGGCGATAGTTTCCATCGGCGTGACCGTCGAGTTGTTGCAGTTGTCCCAGTTTTTCCTCGAGCGTCATCTGCGCGAGTAACGCATCGATGCGCCTTTCGATGTCTGGTTGTTGCTGGGCCGTCGTGGCCGGTGAAGTTGCTGTGAGGACGAGGCACAGAATGAGTAGCAACGCCGATACCTTGGTCTCTCGCATTAACTAATCCTCCTTGAACACTGATTCCCAATTGGCTAATTCCAACATCCGCGTTCTAAATCGATCGCTAGTTAAGTAAGACCTCTGCCAGGACCGGTAGATGATCCGAAGGGAATCTTCCGTCCCAGGTGTCCGACAAAACACCGTGCTGCAACACTTCAATGCCTTCTTTTACCAGGATGAAGTCGATTTTCATCGATGGAATCAGAGCCTTGAATTCATTGAAGGTCGAGGTTGGACCATGATGTCCATGTCGGGAGAGATAGCGCGAGTCTCGCAAAGTCGTTCCGGACTTATTTTCTTGCGCAGTCAAAAGTCGATAACCTTCTGATGCTTCGTTGAAATTAAAGTCTCCGGTAACGACAGTAGCCGAGGTTCCAGCGATCTTCACGATCTGCTGTCTTAACAACCTGGCACTTTCAAGACGCGCACGCTCGCCGCGATGATCGAAATGAGTATTGAAGTGAAATAAAGTCTTGCCGGTTTTCTGATCCTTGAATTGGGCCCAGGTCACGATGCGGGGAAAAGAGGAATCCCAACCCTTGCTGCCCCGGACATTTGGAGTTTCGGACAACCAGAATGTCCCGCTCGTCGTTACTTTAAAACGAGATGTTCGATACAAAATCGCCGAGAACTCACCCTCGTTCTTTCCATCGGCTCTTCCTACACCGACCCAACCATATTCAGGAAGAAGATTACTCAAGTCGTCCAGTTGGCGACGCAGCGTCTCTTGAACACCAACGAGATCAGCATGGTGAAAACGGATCATACTTGCCACCAACTCTTTTCTGTTGGGCCAGGCATTCTCTTTGTCGCGCGGTTCGTCATAGCGAATATTGAAAGTCATTACGCGGAAGCGGTTTGCATCCGAATCAGTGTGACGTAAACCCGCACCGTCGATTGCGGCAGGAGTGACGAAAATTCCGATCAGAAGGGCGAGGAGTCTAATCAATTTCATTTCTTTTCCGTCTGCTCTTCACTCCGGAGTTCAAGAGCGCGATACGTAATTCGGTCTCCTAACCGGGCGTTTAAACGCCGGGCTAAATTCAAGATGCTACGACGCGGCGCGAAACGGCAACGGCGGCTCCCACTTATTTGCGCCGAAAGACGCGATAACCCCAGGCATCAATCGAAATCGATGGGAGCGCAACGTTCCGCTTTCGCATCGCCTGAACCGGCGCCGGAGCATCAGGCGGCAACGGTGGCCCAACATCTGGTCCAACCTCACTGAAACCCGACACGCCATCTACCTCAACCAGACCGACAAAAGCTTTGCTCGAAAGATTAATCGCTACCAACATCTCTTCCGCTGGTGAGCGACGAAGAAACGTGACGATCCGTGATTCATCAGAGTTGCGCAACCACTCGAGCGAACCACGCCTCAACGCCACACTCTCTCTTCGCAAGGTCATCATCTGTTTGTAAAAGCGTGGGAACTCGGGCCGACGCTCGGCGAAGGGCCAGAAAATCGGCAACTTTTCAAACAACGCCGGAGCACCCGATTCGGTTGTGTCGCCCGCTTCCATGCCGTTATACAAAAGCGGCACCCCATCCAACGTAAAGACCAGCACGGAAGCCGCAAGTGCTCCACGCTCTCCAAAACGAGCAATTGCCCGCCGCTCGTCATGATTATCTGAGAAGCGCATGTGCCAGGCATTCCGAGGCCACTTGCTCACCTCGTCTTCCCAAGCGGCACGAATCACACTCGCAGGTCTTCGTCCCTGCAATACATCAGTCAGAGTGCTGTGTAACGGCCACGAATAATCGAGTTCGAAAGCCTTAACCA
>DATBMP010000499.1:0-3638 GCA_036554845.1 Pyrinomonadaceae bacterium | reverse complement strand
CTGACAGGGGCGTCGATGTTGTGAAGGAAGTGCTCGAAGTTTCGATTCCTTACGAAACCTTTAACACGCTGGCAAAGGCTCAAAACATCGAGATGCAAGTTGGCCCAAGCACATTCTCATTAAAAGATAAGAACATGTTGGCCTTGAAGGAACTAAACAACCGCGTCAAGCCTTAATACTTCGGGACGTTTGGATCGACGTCGTTCGACCAGGCTGTAATACCACCTCTCAGATTAAGTAGCCGCCCCGGGTAACCAGCTTTTTTCAAAGCCTCAATCGCTTTTGCGCTACGCACGCCTCCCTTGCAGTGAACGACCGTCTCTCGGGATGGATCAATCTCATTGAGTCTGGTGACTACCTGACCCAGGGGAATCAACTTCGTTCCCGGTATCCGAGCGATCTCGTATTCCGACGGCTCTCGCACATCGATGAGCTGTAGATCTCGCCCTTCATCAAGTCGCTGCTTGAGCTGAGTTGCGGTTATCTCTTCCAAACTATTCGCATCCGGCTTTTCCTGAACCTGCCGCAAGCCGCAGAACTCCTCGTAATCGATCAGCTCTTGGATAGTCGGGTTTTCACCGCACATCGGGCAGAGAGGATCTTTGCGCAACTTCAACTCGCGAAACTTCATCTGCCACGCATCGAATAGCAACAAGCGATTAATTAGCGTGTCTTCCGCACCAAGTATTAACTTGATTGTCTCATTCGCTTGTATTGCGCCGACGATTCCCGGCAGCACTCCCAGCACTCCACCTTCAGCACATGAAGGAACCAGGCCAGGCGGGGGCGGTTCAGGATAAAGGCAGCGGTAACACGCTCCCTTCTCTGCCCAGAAGACACTCGCCTGTCCTTCGAATCTAAAAATAGAGCCGTAAACGTTCGGCTTGCCGAGCAATACACACGCGTCATTGACTAGATAGCGAGTGGGGAAATTATCTGTGCCATCGACGATCAGATCGTAGTTTTGGAACAAACGAATTGCGTTCTCACTGGTCAGTCTCGCGTCATGCGTTTCGATCTCGATGTGCGGATTGATATCGCGCAATCGATCTCGGGCGGATTCAATTTTCGGCCGGCCCACATCAGCAGTGCCGTGGATGATCTGTCGTTGAAGATTTGATGATTCGACGACGTCAAAATCAACGATCCCGATCCGTCCCACACCCGCCGCAGCGAGATACATGCCCGACGGCGCACCGAGTCCACCTGTTCCAATCATCAGGACGCTAGCTGCCTTCAAGCGACGTTGTCCCGCAAGTCCAACCTCCGGCATGATCAAATGACGGCTGTAACGGGCAATCTCATCGTTTGAAAGAGAAGGCAGGATCTCGGTTGCGGTTGATCCACCCGCGATGGAAGGCACAATCATCAGGCTATCCCCGTCTTTGAGTTCGGTTTCGCTTCCCACCTGATAACGAATATCCTCATCATTGACATAAACGTTGACAAAGCTTCGCAGTTGGTTCTTCTCGTTGAAGAGATGTCGTCTCAGCTCAGCGTGTCGGGTTGTAAGACCGGCGAGTGCTTCATTAACTGTGGCTGCTTCAATCTCGACACGAGCGCTGCCACCGGTGAATTGGCGCAAAGCGGTAGGGATATTGATCGTTACGGACATCTCTCTTCCTTTCGACTTAATTACCTTTGACAATCTCTTCCTCAATGAATCGGGAACGGTCTGGTTCCATCTGCCATGAACGCAGGTCAACCGCGCTTCCTTTGCTAACCGAAACTACGACGTAAGAGAAAACGGGCCACGCATGCTCCAGATCATACTGAGACGGAACCGCTGGATGATCCGGATGCGAATGATAAAAACCGACCACTTCTAACCCTCTGTTTTCAGCGTAGCGTTCTCCGCTCAGCAGCTCCTCAGGTCTGATCAGAAAGCGATTCCTCTTGGCTTGTTCTTCACGAGCGTTGGAAATCGGATATGTCTCAACCACCCTACGTGATGGCTCATCGATGAAGTTTCCGAGCAACAACCCACAACACTCGTATGGGTAGTCGCGTTCACCATGACTCGAGATCTCTTCTAAATGGTTCGGTCCCAGTTGAAGCATGTTGAGCGAGAGAAAATCTTACTCAAGATATCGTTCACCGCGATCGCACAGAATAGTTACCACCAGTGATCCTTCTGGCGCCGACAAAGCTACTCGCAAGGCCGTTAGTACATTCGCGCCGGAACTTGGACCAACCACCAGGCCCTCTTCACGTGCCAGTAAGGCTGTCATTTCAAGCGCATCATCAGACACTATCTCTACGTTTTCATCGGCGAGCGTTGGATCATAAATACCGGGAACAATCGCCGTCGACATATGTTTTAGCCCTTCTAATGCATGCAGAGGAGAATCGGGTTGGAGAGAGATGGCTCGAACTGAGGGAGTGAATTCTTTCAACCTTCGCACGGTACCAACGAAGGTTCCTGAAGTACCGAGGCCGGCGACAAAATGTGTTATTCGGCCCTGAGTTTGATACCAGATCTCCTCGGCAGTGCCGTGGTAATGCGCCCGCCAATTGGCCGGATTGTTGTACTGATCAGGATAGAAGTACTTCTCGGGATTCTGTTGATACAGTTCGCGAGCGATAACTTGCGCCCCATCCGTACCAGCTAATGGATCCGTCTCGATCACTTCCACGCCCAAACCTTGAAGAATACGTTTTCGTTGCAAGCCAGCATTTCGAGGAAGGCACAACACAACTTTGTAGCCGCGCGAAGCACCCACCGTGGCGTATGCGATACCGGTGTTGCCACTGCTCGCGTCGAGGATCATCATTTCTGGACGCAATTTTCCGCTGCGCTCGCCTTCAATGATCATGTTCAGCGCGGCGCGATCCTTAACCGAACCGCCAGGATTTAGATGTTCGGCTTTAACGCAAACCTGAACGTTGGGAGGCAGGTCAGCCGTTAGCCGTCGCAACCGAATCAGTGGAGTGTTACCAACAATTGACTCGACCGCATAACCTGCCTCGGGGATAACTATGCGTTCCTGAAGTGCGCTTCTCATAAAGTTGCCCTGCGATGAGTCATTAGCTACCAAGCACCTTTGAAAAAACGAAACCGGTCGCGATCCTTAGGAATCGCGACCGGTTTGCCGTGGGATGAATGCTGCGTTGGTTACATTAAATCGACTGTTACGCTCGCATACGGCCCCCCGATCGCGCTGCTATACCAGCAGCAACAAAGGGAGCAATAACAGTAGCAAGCGTGTTTCACTTTGCGAACGTTCTCCGGAACCAAGGTACGCGATGACTATAAGCGCGCCGAATGAAGGCGTCAAGTTTGCTCCCGACGTGGGTTTACTTGAAGGGGCGGCGTTCCATGGTTCTCCGCTGCAAGATATAAGTAAATTTCGCAGTAATACTGGTACGGCTTTGCACGAAAAGTCTTCTGAGTACGGCTCTGCCGCACCCTTGCGGTAAGCCTGCGGCTTACCGTTATTCCAACCTAAATATCAGGCTATGCCTAAACTGTTCCATCTTGTAAGGCATAGCCTGGATCAAATTATATGAAGGTTCGGTAAGCCGCAGGCTTACCGCAAGGGTGCGGCCGAGCCGAAATTCCAAACAGGACTTTTGTGCAAAGCGTCGAGCCACATGCAGGTTGATGTCCCGGTGCGAGTTTATGAACATCTTGCTCC
>DATBMP010000455.1:0-20225 GCA_036554845.1 Pyrinomonadaceae bacterium | reverse complement strand
GGGGATTGTAACCAAAAGGAAACTGCTTCCAAAACTATCTCACCAATCACAGGTTCCCGGGTGCCTAAAGGATAGCGACAAGGCGCGCGCGAACTCATCTTCACTCTTCACGAACATAAACTCACCTCGAGGCAAGTCTCTCAACTCAAGGCAAGTCTCTCAACTCGAGGAATGTCCCTCAGATCTCTGGCATCCGGTGAACCCTTTCCTCTCAAGTTTCATGATCATAGAAACTGGGCCCACCTCTCGGATCGCGAGTTCGGCTCAGTATGTGAAGTCTGTAGGGGTCAGACCGGCATCAGCGCGGCGATGATATGAGGCCTCGGAGTTCACGCACTTCCAGGAGAGCACGTTGGACCACTCACGCTTCATGTACGAAATTTTGAATATCTGTTCAGATTCATGGATGTGAAGATGCGGCCGACCGACCGTTTGGTCAAAATTCTACGCAAAATCTCCATCTCAAATTCTAGACTGCGTGGCTTGAAGATTGCAGTCTGAAACTCTCTCATTTCTTATTTAATTTTAGCCCGTCTTTATCAAGCAGCAGCACCTTAATTCAAACGGAAAACTCAACTCTCAAAGGAAGGCCACCTGTGTCCTTGTTATGCCCCAGGGTTCCCCGGTCATGACTCACACGCATTACGGCTTCCCTGATTGAAACGGCGCTCGGTGCCTGAGGGCAATGCTCATCGGTACCGCAGCTCCTGTCCCCGCAGGCGGTTCCACTCTTTCGGCTTCTCAGGTGGAACTAATCTTCAACACTCAAACCAAATGAGGTGCGCCCCATGCCAATTACTCGTCAGATCGAATCGGCTTCCAATGGGTTTCCGAAAACCACCAAAAGCGCCACTCCATTTTTCATCAGAACGGTTCTTTTGATGGCTGTATACCTGATTGGCTCTCTGTGCTTCGTAACAATAGCCCAAACAACCAATACTCGCGTTAGCGGAACTGTGAAAGACACTTCGGACGCTGTTGTCCCTGGCGTGCAGGTAACGCTAACCGATGCCACCTCCAAACAGCAGAGGACTGACACAACCAATAACGATGGTCATTTCGTCTTTACCGGCGTTCGCCCCGGCACTTACATGATCGAGGCAGAGCGTAACGGCTTCAAAAAGCTCACGGTTCTGCAGGTTGTGGTCCACGTCGACATACCTGCCGTTCTCAGCTTGACCCTGGAAGCAGGAGGCGTCGCCGAAACAGTTTCGGTTACGGCTTCTGACGCGCAATCGCTGATCCGATCAGAGGATGCAAAGCTCTCGACAACGATTGACGTGAAACAGGTCCAGGACCTACCACTCAACGGTCGTAATCCAATTAATCTTGCTGGCGGCGCTGCTGGTGTGAACACCAACACGAACGTACGTCAGTCCGTCATTAATGGTTTGCGAGGTTCTTTCTCTAACATTACCTGGGACGGCATTTCAATCAACGACAATCTGGTTCGCACAGACGCCCTGTTCGGAGTGAATACTCCAACTGTTGCCGGCGTGTCTGAATTTACTTTGACTACTCAGAATGCCGGCCCTGATGAAGGCCTGGGCATTGCTCAAGTCAAACTTACGACGCCTCGTGGCGGAAGCAAGTACCACGGCACCATTTACGACTTCTATCGCAACGATAAGTTTGACGCTAACAGCTTTTTTAACAACGCGGGAGGTCTGCCGAAGCCAAAGTTGCTTCAGCACCAATACGGCGGCAATGTTGGTGGTCCATTTGCGCTTCCGCGATTCGGTGAGGGCGGTCCTTCGTTAACGCACAAGGACAAGCTGTTCTTCTTTTTCTACTACGAAAAGACAGACACGACTCAGGACTTTACACCTTTGCGCACCGTGCTCTCGCAAGGAGCTCGCAACGGTAATTTCACTTACCTGGCAACCTGTGGCGCTCCGCCACCGAACGCAACTCCGCCTTGTCCCGCAGGTATTACTCGCGGTCAAGCAGTCACAGTAAATTTGTTGACTTTGAGTGGTCGAACAATTGATCCACGCATGCAGCAACTGATCAATTTGACGCCACCTTCAAACAACAACGATGCGGGCGACACTCGCAACACGCAGGGTTTTCGCTTCAATACACCAAACGGAAGCACTGGAAAGAATGTGGGTTTCCGCATCGACTATGACATCAACGGAACCAACCGGGTGGAAGCAATCTACTCGCGATTTGTTTCGATCCTTCCAAACGACGTTGCACTGAATAACATCGGCGAGCAGTTCCCAGGCTTGCCGGGCGGCGGACAGCAATCCATACGTCCGCGTGCCTCGATTGCCTGGCATTGGAATCCGACCTCGAGCATCACAAATGAGTTGCGTGGTGGCTTTGCACGAAGCACGCCGTCATTTGTAAATCGAGAGACCTTCGATGTGGGTTATCGATTGGTGTTTGACCTGGGCGTGACCAACCCGATCCAAAACTTTCTCCAGCAAGGTCGCACTCCGACGAGTTACGATCTGATGGACAATCTGGCTTGGGTAAAAGGTAATCACGTGCTTAAGATGGGATTCCTCTCACGCGCCGTCAGGATTCTGAACTTCAATGATGCCGGCATCGTGCCGCAGTACACGATCGGCTTTAATTCGACTACGAATCCCTCGCCCGTAGCGAACAGCACCGGAAACTTCCCGGGAGGTATCTCGTCCACTGAGTTCACTAACGCCACCAACCTTTTGGCGTTTTTGACTGGTGCCGTGCGCGCCGGCACGCAAACATTCAACGTTGCCGATCGCACTTCCGGGTTTACTGCCGGGGTTGGTTCAATTCGCCACCTTGATTACAACACGCTCGGGTTGTACGCCGGTGACACGTGGCGAATTAGAAACAACCTGTCGCTCAATTTTGGGATACGTTGGGAATACATCAGTCCATTGACTGAGAGAGACGGGTTAGGCTTGCTACCAAAAGACACGTCGCTTGCAGTGCTCAACGATCCGAATGCGGTGCTTGACTTTGCCGGCTCTGGAACTGACCGGCCTTTCCTCGCGAAAGACTGGAACAACTTCGCGCCCAATGTCAGCTTCGCCTGGGATCCGTTCAACAGTGGCAAGACATCGATTCGAGGAGGTTTTGCCATCTCCTACGCGATCGACAACAACGCCACGGTTCTGAACAACGCGGCGGTCGCCGGAAACGCTGGTTTACAGTCAACCGTGACGCGAACAGATCTCTCCGGCACTGTCAGCGTAGGGGGAATCGCAACTCTTGCTACTCCAACTTTCAAGGTTCCACGAACGTTGGTCGATCAATTGAGTCTTAGCCAAACACCAACGCTCTTCACTACCGAGTTCAATCTTGCAACGCCTTACGCCGCGCAATGGAACATCGGTATTGAGCGCGAGTTCTTTGGCGACACTGCATTCTCAGTGGGGTACGTGGGAAATCGTGGAGTCAAACTCACGCGTGGTCTCGACACCAACCAGGTGAAGATTTTTGAGAACGGGTTCTACCAGGACTTTCTAAGGGCCCAGTCCAATTTCGCATTGTTTGGAAATCCTGCGTGCAATGCGGCACAGGCAGCGGCAACCGGATGCCAGGTGCTCACAATCTTTCCACGGTTGGGCGGTGGCGGAAACCTGGGGAACGCTACGATCCGAAACCTGATCAGCCAGGGACAGGTAGGAGAACTAGTTTCAAACTACCTGACTTCGCGCAACTCGTTCTTCAACACAGCGCAGCCGTGCGTGCAAGGAGCATCTGGACCACTGTGTCCAAGTTTCTTCCTGCCCGCGAACGGAAATGCTTTTGTCACAGACTATGTGGGAAGCAGCGGTTGGTCTGATTATCACGGCCTGCAAGCTGAGATCCGCAAACGACTAAACAATGGTTGGTACTACCAGATTAACTACACCTGGAGTAAAGCCTTCACCAATGCAGAACAGGCCCAGGCCGAATTCCTGCCGTACCTTGATCTGACAATCGGTGATCCACTGGAGAAGAAACGCAATAACCAGGACGTCACTCATGTGATCAAAGGCAACGCAGTGTACGAACTACCATTTGGACCGGGCAAAGCGTTCTTTAACGATGGTGGAATCAAAGGCAAGTTCCTGGGTGGCTGGCAGATCAGTGTTATTGCCCAGGCGAGAACTGGCCGTCCCATCTCCTTCATCTCAGGACGTGGCACTCGGAATCGAACGGCCCGTTCGGGAAATAACACACCGAACACGACTCTGACGCTTTCAGAATTACAGAGCATGGTCGGTCTCTTCAGCGATCCGAGAACCGGACTACCTCTACTCGTTGACCCGAGGTTGATTGGATCAGACGGACGGGCCAACCCCGAATTCTTTACCCATCCGACCGCGGGTACCTTTGGCGGTTTAAGTCTGACCCCTGTTAACGGTCCAGGTTACTGGAACGCTGACGCTGCACTCATCAAAAGGACCAGGTTTGGTGAAAGCGTCAACGTTGAATTGCGGCTCGAGGCTTTTAATGTCTTCAATCACACGAACTTCGTGGTTGACAACTCTCTGGACATCAACAGCACGAGCTTTGGCAAGATCACTTCAACTACGTTTGGCGGCGTTCCCAATGAACGGATCTTTCAGCTCGCCGCCAAGTTCAACTTCTAAACGGACCTCGTGGCGGCTCTAGGACTCGGGGTCGCCACTTGTCCTTCACCGGGCGTTGTTCAAACAACGCCCGGCTTTTTACTTAAGCCGCGATGAAAAAAAGAACACTACAGCTGTTATGCGCATTCGCATTGATGGCTTTTGGCCAAGGGCTGGCTCACGGTCAAGACAATAAAAGGCTCACAGCCGCCGAGCTGATATCCAAACATCTTGATTCAATCGGATCTGCGGAAACCCGTGCGCTAATATCCGCCATGAGCATCAAGGGCAGTTGCCTTCTGACAGTGCGTCAAGGGGGAAGGGGTCAGGTGGGGGGTCAAACGCTAATGACCTCAAAAGGCCAAATGAATCTGATCAACATGACCTTTGATTCGCCCGAGTACCCCTTCGAACTTTTAACCTTTGATGGGAAGGACTTCCACGCCTCTCAATTCAAGCCCGGTGTGCGCACTTCTTTGGCCCAGTTTTTTGTAAGTCGTGATGCCCTATTCAAGGAAGGATTGATTGGAGGCACGTTGACTTCATCGTGGCCGCTTTTGGATCTTCAGCAAAGAAATCCAAAACTTGAATACGCCGGGATCAAGAAGATTGGGGGCAAACAACTGCACGCGCTCAGATACCGGCCGCGTCACAGCCTCGAAATGAAGATCACGCTCTTCTTTGACTCAGAGACTTTTCAGCATGTGCGAACCGAATATGAAGAGACGATCTACACAACAGATCAACAGCGAATTGCAAACAGTCGAGGTTTGCCAAGTTCGAGTGGACCCAGATCCTCAAACGCGCGAATCAACGCCTTTGAAGAGTTTTCAGACTTCAAGGTGGAAGGCGGGTTGAACCTACCACACACTTATAAATTTGAGCTAGCTATTCAGTCGGAAGTCCGGCCGGCGTTAGTAGACTGGGCTTTCGATCTCACCGAATTCACTTTTAACTTGCCGCTTAACGAAGGCTACTTCCAACCGAAGAACGAGAAGGAAGATTGACGGTTGTCGATTGTCCCAGCCGCAGATGAGGCGGATGAAAAGCCGCTGGGCTTACGATAATCGTCAAATGAAGCTGACGCGGACAGTCGTTTCTGGCGTCTCTCACGGAAATTACTCACGACGATTCATCAGCCGCGACCAGACCCTGATGTTACAATGCCGGCTCAAGCATTTGGCGAGATTCAGCAATGCTTTCGTCCCGCTCACCGACATCAGGAATGCTAGCCAGCAATCAACTACAACTCGCACCTCTCGGAGCCGGTGATCTGATCGATCGCGCCGTTCGACTATATCGCCGCCACCTTTTGACTCTCATGCGGATCGCAGCACCACCTGTGATCATCAGCGCCATCGGGTCTGTCTTGTGGACCATCGCGTGGCGCAACATCGCCAGCACACCTGATGCCGCGGGCTTAACTTTCTATGTCCTACTGATGATTGTCGGCTTTGTGGCCATCGTTGGCGGATACATTTTCAACATGGTGGTGATGGGAGGGGCGGCGCGTAATCTGGTCACTCATCTGCTTTGGAACGAACCCGTTTCGGCGCGAGCAACTTACGCTGCTGTTCGTTCGAGGTTTTGGCCACTGCTGGGAGCAATGGTGATCGTCTCGCTCTGGATTGTGCTCTCTTCAATTGTGGCAGTGATTGGCTGGTACTCAATTTTCATTGGCGCCATCTTCGCGACGTTGCTCTTCAGTCAGCTTGGCTCAGTGTGGATCTCAGCCATAATCGGCATCATCGGATTTGCGATTGCGGTCTTTGTCTCACTCTGGCTCTTCTTCTTTATGATCGGAAGAGTTGCCTACGTCCCTCAGATCATGCTCGTCGAAGGCAAGCAAGTGTTTGAATCGATCGGCCGCAGTTTCTCGTTGGCAAAAGGGAATGTTCGCCGTCTCGCGGCCATGACGCTATTCATTGTGTTTGCAACCTATTCGGCATTGATGATCCTGGTGGTCCCACTCGGTTGGTATGGTTATCTCAACGGTATCGACCCATCACCATTCAATGCAGCGAACTGGCCCACATGGTATGCGGTCGGATACAGCATTCTTCAACCGCTCAGCTCCATCTTACTGGCGCCGATCTGGATGCTTGGTCTTTCGTTACTCTACGTGGATGAACGCGTGCGTCATGAGGCTTACGATATTGAGTTGATGGCTTCGCAGCGACTGGGCGAGATGCCAAAGCTCGATGTGATGTCACCACTGGGCACCGCGATTGCACTTGAGCCAAGCAAAGCTCCGCCGCCGCCACTCACTACTTACGGCAAGGTGCTCGATCTCAATCGAAGATAACGTTGCAACTCAAATCTCCAAACACAGATGCAGCAAGGATCGTCACCCGAGCTCTGAGTTGTGCTCTCTTTATTGCTTTGAGCTTTGGAATCGCAAACGCGAGTACGTTTGACGACTATCACGGTCGTATCAAACAAGCTGTTACCGCGCTCGACACCCTCGCACAGAACGACGAAAACGAAACGGCTTTTGACTTTCGCAATCGGGCGAACAACACCATTTCGCGAGTTAAAAGCACGATACCTGAGACTGAACAGATTGACTGGGATGGGATAACCACGACCGTTGATAATCGCTGGCTGCATCGCGAACTTGAGAAGTTTGGAAGTTCGAGCGACGAGGAGGATCGAAAACTCGTAAGCGCGATCTCACAGCGACTGCAATCGATTGATGAGCGCATGACGGATATAAAGAATGCGAACACTCCCGGGTCCAACAAGGAGCAGTCACGCGAAAGGCTCGCTGAAATCCTTAAGCGGCAGGAGTATGCAAAGCACGCAAGCAAGCCGAGCGCGTTGAGACAACTGATTCGAGATCTGCTGAAGTGGCTTGAAGGACTCTTTCCAAAATCGAAACCATTGACACCCGGCGGCGCCAGCCTTTTTACGCAGATTGCCCAATTTGTGGTGATAGCACTGGCGCTGATCGTTCTGGCCTACGTTATCAAAACCTTTGCGCCACGCCTTCTCAATCGGCAACGAGCCAAACGAAAACCAAAAAGCGAGCCGCGGATTGTGCTCGGAGAAACACTTGAACCCGATAAGTCGGCGAACGATCTGTTGGCGGAGGCTGAAGCTTTGGCACGACAAGGCGACATCCGCGCTGCGATCCGCAAGGCCTACATCGCCTTACTGGTGGAGATGGGTGATCGAAAACTGATTAGTCTGGCCCAGTACAAAACTAATCGCGACTATCTTCGGGCGGTGCGTGGGCTCGAACCTCTATATGACAACTTGAAAGGCTTGACCGACTCGTTCGAAAGACACTGGTACGGTTTTGTTCGTGCCAACGAAGACGATTGGACAACGTTTCGTACTAATTACAGCAAGGTGCTGCACAACTAAACACCGCTCTCACCATGCGTCAGAGACTAGGACTCATCGTAACCGTCGTTGTAGTGGTTGGTCTGCTAATCGTGATCAACTCGGTGACGTTTGTCAGCCAGGAAGAGAAGCCGGATTCCGAGTTGTCGCCGAATAGATCCACTTATCACGCTGGTCCAACGGGTGTACGCGCGCTTTATGATCTTCTAAGTGAGTCGGGATACCGCGTGATGCGTTGGCGGGAAGTTCCAGAGAGGTTGTTGAGTCAGGGAAAGAACGTCACGACGTTTGTGATTATCGGCGACACGCAACTCGCCATCACAGAAGAAGAGGCCGAGAACTTGTTGATTTGGGTCAACCGAGGAGGGCGATTGGTCCTCGTTGATCGCCGACCTGAGTTGCATCTACTGCCGAAATCCGGCGACTGGGAGATCTCCACCCAGTTTCAGGATTTCCCATCAATAGATACAGATCCAGCCATTGCCGAAGACATGATTGGTAGTGTCAAACCCGTGAGCCCGGTGCAACCTACACTGCTGACCAGTACTATCGAATCGGTAATGCCGTCGCGCTTCGCAGCCACGGTAAGCTTTGCCTTAAGATCCAAACCAGTTGAGAAGACTGAACATCAGATGTCGGTTCCGGTCGGCGAGCCTTACGAAGATGAAGATTACGAAGGTGAAGAGGAGCAACCTCCCGCGCCGGTAGTTGTGGAGCAAAGAGCCGAAAAACCTATGTCGCCTGCTCCGGTTGTACACTTATGCAATGCGAAAGGTCCCTTGTTAGTTGATTACCCTCATGGACTCGGACGCATAGTCGTGCTGAGTGATCCCTACATCTTTTGCAACAACGGGGTGGGCCAAAAAGACAATTTTCAACTGGCCATCAACATGCTTGCCAGTTCGGGGGGCTTGATCGCGTTTGATGAGTATCACCAGGGCCGAGGTACAACTGAGAATGCTCTTATCGGTTACTTTGCGGGAACGCCCGTGCTGCCGTTCTTTGGTCAAATCGCTTTTCTGGCGGTGTTAGTGTTGTGGACCAGAGGCCGGCGATTCGCGCGGCCGTTACCACTTGCGCACTTGGACCGGCGTTCGACATTGGAGTTTGTTGCTTCGATGGCCGAGGTGCAACAACGAGCACGTGCGTATGATCTGGCCATCGAGAATATCTACACACGCACGCGAAGAGTGTTGGTGCGCTACGCTGGTCTCGACTACAACAGCTCACGTTCAGAGATAGCTCGGCGGGTTGCATCGCGATCGACGATTGACGCGCGTCAACTTGAAGTAGTGATGCGACAATGCGAAGAGGCGATTAACGGGCAGCGGATTAGCGAACGGCAATCGATCCATCTGGTGAAGCGATTGCGTGAGATTGAGGGTTCGCTTGGTTTGCGCATGCGGTCGCGTGAGGTGAAACAGGCACATCGGGGATCGTTATAGAGGTCAGTGGTCAGCCGCTACCGCGAGGTGGTACCAACTCTCTTGCCACAGAGACAACTGACCACTGACAACTGACCACGAACAACACGCTCTACCATCCCAAACTCGAGCTTCACTCAAAAAAATGCCGGAATACGTCTTAGCCACAGTTGAGCACATCAATCGGGAACTGCGGAAGGTTATCGTGGGCCAGGAGGAACCAATTGAACAGATATTGGTTGCCTTACTTGCCGAAGGTCATGCATTGATCGAAGGCGTGCCGGGCACCGCAAAAACTTTGACGGTGAAGACACTCGCGCGAATCATCAATGCCAGTTTTGGACGCATTCAGTTCACTCCCGATTTGATGCCCTCCGATATCACGGGCACAAATGTCTTCAATGTGTCTACTTCGACATTTAACCTTCGTCAGGGCCCAGTCTTTACCGACATACTTCTTGCCGATGAGATCAACCGCACGCCACCAAAGACCCAGGCCGCACTGCTCGAAGCAATGGAGGAGCGGCAGGTAACGATCGATGGCGAGGGTCACAAGTTATCACCGCTCTTCACGGTGCTCGCGACTGAAAACCCGATCGAATATGAAGGAACTTATCCGCTACCTGAGGCCCAGCTTGATCGTTTCCTTTTGAAGATCCTGCTCGATTACCCGGAAGAGAACCACGAGCAACAGATCGTTGCCAATTGGGATGCAGGGTTTAATTCGAGACGGTTGGACCAGGTGGATATCGTTCCTTTGACAGATGCTGATGCGATTCCACATTGTCGTCATGAGGTCGGCAGCACTCGGATGGAGCAGGGCGTGCAGCACTATTCGGTGGATATCGTGAGACGCACGCGCACACACCCGTTCGTTCATTACGGTGCGAGTCCAAGGGCCTCGGTGGCGTTGTTGCTGTGTTCAAAGGCGCTGGCGTCAATTCGCGGACGTGACTTTGTAACGCCTGATGATGTGCGTGACGTGGCCCGCCCCGTGTTGCGTCACCGGTTAACACTGCGCGCTGAAGCAGAGCTGGATGGCGCAACTCCGGACGTGGTGATCACGGACATTCTCAAATCCGCAGAAGTCCCGAGGTGAGCTATTAATTAAGACCACCAACTTCCGAAGCTGTGAAGAAAAATGTATGCAGGCGCGGATTGAAGCCCACGTCCAGCTACTATTTCACCACGTAATTGTATCCACCTTCACTTTTTCGTACGCGCTTGCTTGATGAAATTGAACAACTCTTTCGTTTTTCGGATCAGCCTCTAGTTCACTAAAGAATCTCTCCTTCGAATTCTCAGTAAACGATCCATTTCTCCGTGTTGGAATAATCCTTGCTTATTCCCAAAGCATTAGTCTCCCCGCAGAACAAGGATTGGATCGGGTCTTCCCAACCGACGAACTCGGCTCTACCCGAATGAAAAGGAGAAAAGTATGTTTACACGTCTGGCGCAAGGGGTTCTTGGTCTCACACTCCTCATCGGCGCCACTAGCGTTTGCCTGGCTCAGGCTACGGGAAATATCAGGGGGGTTGTTGCAGACTCGGCCGGCGCAACGGTAGCCGGTGCTGCGGTCGAAGCGCTCAACACGAACACGGGTGAAAAACGCACCACCACTACCACGGACGACGGCAGCTACTCAATTCTGAACATTCCTATCGGCGTTTATTCAGTCACCGCAACTGCATCCGGTTTTGCGCCCTCGACTGTTCAAGCTGTGAATGTTTCAGTCTCATTTACTACTGAAGTACCAATCTCGCTCGCTGTCGGTGAAGCGACTGCTAATGTGGTTGTTACCGCGGGCGATGTGCAAACACAGGTCAACACTACTGACCAGCAGCTCTCAACTCTAATTGATAACCGAAAGATTATTGAACTACCGCTGTTATCACGTGATCCGAACTCGCTGCTCCTGCTTGCACCTGGCACTACCAGTTCAAGCAGCCGGCTTGGTGGCGTCACGGTCAATGGACAACGCGAACGCAACAATAACTTCCTGGTTGATGGCATCGACAACAACGACACTGACGTTCCCGGCATCCCCGGTGGTATTGCCACGCCTAACATCGATGCGACGCAAGAGTTTCGCGTTATTACGAACAACTTCAATGCGGAATTCGGGCGGAACACCGGCGCCGTAATTAATATCGCTACCAAGAACGGCACCAACGAGTTCCACGGCAACGCATACATCTACTATCGCTCTGATCGCTTTGCGGCACGAAACTTCTTTGATCAAAGCGGTGCTGCCGATCCGCTTCAACGCCGTCAGTTTGGTGGGAGCATCGGTGGCCCAATCAAGAGGGACAAGACATTCTTCTTCTTCAACTACGAACGTGACGATTTCGATCAGGGAATTCAGGTAACCAGGACTGTTCCTACGGCACGCGCGCGTCAGGGTCTGTTCGATTTCGGCGGTTCAATCGGGACCATCGATGCCCGCGGAACCGGTGCGAACAACGCGCTGGGCCTACCCATCACTCCGCAACTGGCAGATCTGGTAAATCAGCAGTTTCCACTACCGAACACGAATGGTGATGGTCCACTGCCTGGTGTCTTCGAGTTTTTCCGTTTCTCATCGCAGACAAATGATCTACAAGATCAATTCGCGACTCGTGTCGATCATCGCTTCAACGACAAGCACAACTTGACGGGAAGCTTCAATCTGTTCGACGGCACATTTGAGTTCTGCTGCGAAGAGTTTCCCGGATCGAACGACGCGATCATTGCTCCACAACGCACCTATCGATTGTCACTGAATTTAGTTTCAACTCTTTCACCGAACCTCGTGAACGAACTTCGCTTCGGTGGTAATCGTGCGCAGTTGACCTTTGCCGGCCCAGGCGACAACGGCGTTTCTGACGCTCGCGGTCAGGCCGTGCTTTCAACTCTCTCTGCTTTGGGTGTTCCACGAAATAACGCTTTCGGTGGACCTAACGGGAGCCTGGTCAACTTCACCATCGGCGGTATCGGTGGCTTTGGTTTCTTTGACACTCAGTTTCGAACCACAGGGACCACCGTCCTCGGTGATTCTGTTTCGTGGGTGAGGAACAACCACAGCTTTAAGTTTGGTGGCGAGGCTCGCTGGGTTTATTCGAACGGTGCCAGCAACTTCTTCCGTCAGGAGTCACTGAGCTTCAACTTCCCGACCACCTTTGGTTTCCCACTGTTGTTCACTAACGACCCGGAAAACTTCGATGCCGATCCCAATAACGACATCTTCCTGAGTCTCGGTGGCAACCAGGGTGCGGTGCAGAACTTCGCAAGCTATCTCTACGGCTTAGTCGCATCGCAGTCGCAATCACAGTTCTTTAACAAAGATGGTGTGCGTACCGACGCAGACTATCGCGGCTATCGCCAGCGTGAGATCGACTTCTTCTTCCAGGACACCTGGAAAGTAAGACCAAACCTCTCGCTGAACTTTGGTTTGCGCTACGAGTACAAAGGCGTGCCGTTTGAAGTGAATGGTCAGATGTCGAACCTCGTGGCCCATGATCCGAGTGGTCCAACACCGGCGGGTGGCTTCCGCTTTGAATTGGTTGGAAAAAATTCAGGTGGTTCGTCGAACCTTTACTTGAACGACTACAACAACTTCGCACCGCGCGTTGGTTTTGCTTACAGCCCCGACTACAACGAGGGTTTCCTGGCAAAGCTGACTGGCGGTCCCGGAATGACCTCTATCCGAGGCGGCTACGGTGTCTTTTATGATCGCGTGTTTGGCAATCTGTTCAGCAACTCGAGTGCGAACCCTCCATTCCAACGCGACTTTCAGCAGTTCGTGGGTGACTTTGTCGATCTAATTCCCACGATTCCGACTCAGGTTGCATCGCCGGTCGCGAACGATGACGACTTCCTCTTCCCAGTGTTGTTCCCGTTACCGGGTAACAACCCTTATCAAGACAAGTTTGCAACGCCATACACACAGTCGTGGAACCTCGGTGTCCAGCGACAGTTCGGTGGCGACATGTTGATCGAAGCGGATTACGTTGGAACCAAAGGTACTAATCTGCTTCTGGTTGTTGATGGCCAACTCACCAGCGTCCAACGCGCCAATCTAATCAATGGCACTAACAATCCGATCGATCCATTCGATCCGACTGGAAACTTCTTCAACGGAGTACTAAGCACTGCGTTCTTCCAAACGGCAACGAACGTTGCATTGGGACACTCGACGTATCACGCCGGTCAATTCCGTCTGACGAAAAACTTCACCAACACACGCTTTGGCACCGGCCAATTCCAGGCAGCGTACACATTGAGTCACTCCATCGATAACGCTGCCGATCCGATCGATGCGCAAAACGGCGAACGATCATTCCCACGCGATTCATCCGGTTTCAATGGTGGATTGAGGGCCGAACGAGGTAACTCAGGTTTCGATGTTCGGCATCGTTTTGTAGGCAACTTTACCTACGAACTTCCATTCCGATCTGATCGCAAATGGTTGAACGCGGCCATCGGTAACTGGCTGATGTCCGGTATTTGGCAGTGGCAGTCGGGCAGTCCGTTTTCAGTCTTTGGTTTTACCGACAGCGCTGGTACGGCATTGGGCCAACGCGCCGATTTCCTCGGGGGTAATCTCGACGCGAGATCATCGGGTGAGCGAACGCAGACGGGTCCGGATGCGAGCTTGTTTGCAACGCCTTGTCCGACCGGCGATCCTGACTGCGAGGCCCTGGCTTTCGTAGGACGTCAGGGCTCAACGGGCCGCAACGCATTCTATGGCCCCGACTTCAATAACGTCGATTTCACGCTGGCAAAGCGGTTCCCGTTCAATGAGAACCGGTTCCGTTTCACGGTCCGCGCTGACTTCTTCAACTTGTTCAATCGCGTCAACTTTGACAAGCCGGTTAACACAATCGCGAGTAGCAACTTCGGTCACTCGACCGCAGCGTTCCGAGGCCGTGTTATTCAGTTTGTCGGACGCTTTGATTTCTAGACTTTCTCAGGGGCTACTGCTCTGAACTTTGGGGCGCTGCTTACATTGTTAGGCAGCGCCTTTTTTTATTTCATTGAGGCTTGGGTCTTGGATCTTTGGCCTTTGGTCTTGGGACTTGGGTCGTGGGGACTTGGGTCTTGCGTCTTTGGCCTGGGTCAACTTGTTCGCAACCCAGAAATCCGCAATCCGCAATCCGCAATCCGAAATCCCAATTCCGCAATCCGCAATCCGCAATTCCGCCCTCGCACCGTGACGCATACGTAGTAAAAAACGAAAACGAGCGAGACGTTTTCTCTCTACTCTCTCAGCATAGTTAAAACGCAAGGGAATCCCAGCAACTACCCTCGCTTCATTCACTGCCAACAAGGGGGAATACAATGTCAACACAACAAAATTCGATCAATCTGCCTGAAGCAGAAGAGCCTGTACCGTCTTCACCACGCCGCGCGGAATCAGGCAGACAATCACTTAAGGATCCAAAACGCCTTGCCCGCGCGCTCGGGTGGTTCAGTCTTGGTCTCGGTGCAACCGAACTGTTAGCGCCACGCGTGATCGCCAGGATCGCTGGCGTCAACGGCAAACACACTGCACTTATCCGATCTTATGGCTTGCGCGAAATCGCCAGCGGAATCGGCATCCTTGCGCAAAAACAACCAACAGCCTCCATGTGGTCACGAGTTGGAGGCGATATGATCGATATCGCTACTCTCAGCGCTGCATTCGCTTCCCCAACTGCAAACAAACGCAGACTCGCTTTCGCGACAGCGTCCGTGTTGGGTGTTACAGCGTTGGATGTAATCTCTGCCCGCCAGTTGACTCGCGATAGCGGCGCGGATTTCACCACGATCAGAGTGAATAGAAGTGTCGTGATGAACCGGTCGGCCGAAGATCTCTATCAGTTTTGGCGAAACTTCGAAAACTTGCCGCAGTTCATGCAACACCTGGAATCCGTTGAAATCATCGATGACCGACGTTCACGTTGGGTGGCTAAAGCGCCAGCCGGTACGACCGTGAAGTGGGAAGCCGAGATCATCGACGACGAGCCTAACGAATTAATCGCATGGCGTTCAGTCGAAAATTCCGAGATCGAAAACTCTGGCTTCGTACTCTTTGAAGAGGCACCGGGTGGACGTGGCACTCTGGTTTCAGTTGCCCTCGAGTATCGACCGCCCGGCGGCGTCCTCGGCGCGGCGATCGCCAAACTGTTTGGCGAAGAACCGAGCCAACAGTTGTCGACGGACCTACGTCGTTTCAAGCAGTTGATGGAGACGGGTGAAGTGGTTCTTTCAGACAGCACGCTTTTCGGAATTGGCTTGACTGAACAACGAGCTGCGCAACCTCCGTCGGATGAACTATTGAGTAGGACAAAGACAAAAACGAAAGTTGATGCGCCTCAAGTAAGACATGCGACGGGTTCAAACTAGCAAGGGGGATTAGTATGCAAGCAAATTGTTGGTATGGAAAAACTGACGTTCGCGTTGAAGAAGTACCGGATCCAAAGATACTAAATCAACGCGATGCGATAGTTCGGATCACTTCGACAGCGATCTGTGGTTCTGATCTGCACTTGTACAACGGCTTCATGCCCACGATGAAGGCCGGCGATATTCTGGGCCACGAGTTCATGGGTGAAGTTGTTGAAACGGGTCGCGAAGTAAAGAACCTAAGAGTTGGTGATCGTGTTGTGGTGCCGTTTCCGATCTCATGCGGAAACTGTTTCTTCTGCGCTGAAGAGATGTACTCGCTTTGTGAGAATTCAAATCCAAATGCGTGGATGGCAGAGAAACTATTCGGACATTCTCCATGCGGCATCTTCGGATACTCGCACCTGACCGGAGGTTTTGCCGGCGGTCAAGCTGAATATGCGCGCGTGCCTTTTGCAGATGTTGGACCGTTGAAGATCTCTGAAGGCTTGCCGGACGAGAAGGTGCTTTTTCTTTCCGACATCTTCCCGACGGGTTACATGGCGGCGGAGATGTGCAACATCCAACCGGGAGATACGGTAGCCGTTTGGGGTTGTGGACCAGTGGGCCAGTTCGCGATTCGCAGTTGTTTCCTTCTCGGTGCAGAGCGAGTGATCGCAATCGATCGAATACAAGAGCGACTCACGATGGCCCAAAGCTGCGGCGCCCAACGTATTAACTACGAAGAGACAGATGTGTACGATGCCTTGATGCAGATGACTGGTGGTCGAGGCCCTGATTCATGCATCGACGCAGTTGGAATGGAAGGGCATGCGCCCGGGATCATGTACGCCTATGATCGGGTGAAGCAGGCAATGATGCTCGAGACCGATCGGCCACTTGCATTACGCCAGGCAATCATGGCATGCCGCAATGGCGGAACGGTGTCGGTAGTTGGAGTTTACGGCGGATTCATCGACAAGTTCCCGATGGGCTCGTTCATGAATCGCTCATTGACCATGCGAACGGGCCAGGCACATGTGCAACGTTACATGAAACCTCTGTTAAAGAGCATCGAAGAGGGAGTGATCGATCCCTCATTTGTGATTACACACACGATGAAGCTTAATGAGGCGCCGGAAGCATTCAAGATGTTCGATGCGAGGAAGGATGGCTGCGTCAAGGTGGTGTTGAAGCCCGGACACTAATTTGACTGAACCAAGTACACGCACGAAGCGTTCAGAGTCCAAACGCTTTCAGTCAATCATCAGCAGTGTCAGCGGTCAGCGGTCAAAAGGGGCGCGGGCGTCCTCGCCCGCCCGCTGCCATTGTTTCGTTGGGTAAGGTTGGACTTTGAACGCTGCCACTCTGGACCATGACTACCAAACGGCTGCGAGACAGTCGTCTTTGTCGGTGCTAACATTGTCATCGACTTAAAACATTCGTACAAGCATTTCGACTTCCACGTTGGTCCAATCATTACCCAAGATGAGCGCTAAGTACGGAAAGACTATTGGCATTGGGATTATCGGAGCTGGCTTTGCCCGCACTACTCAGATCCCCGGGTTCAAAGATTGTATGGGCGCGCGCGTCGTTGCCATCGCCAGCCGCAACAAGGACCACGCCGCCAGTGTTGCCAAAGAGTTCGAGATTGAAAACGTTGTCGATGATTGGCGCGAATTAGTTAAACGTGACGACGTCCACCTGGTGAGCATTGTCACTCCTCCAAAACTCCACTTCGAAATGACGATGACCGCGCTGGAACACGGCAAGGCGGTTCTCTGTGAAAAGCCAATGGCCCTGAATAGCGCAGAGGCGCGGCAGATGATGGAAGCGGCAGAGGCGAAAGGCGCTTTGGCGCTCATCGATCACGAACTCCGATTTTTGAAGAGCCGCAGGACCATGCGCTCGATGTTGCACAGCGAAGCAATCGGCACCGTGCGTCATTGCAACTATGTTTTTAGATCCGACTATCGCGGAGTTTTGGATCGACCGTGGGACTGGTGGTCCGATGAGACGATGGGCGGCGGCACCCTGGGCGCAATAGGTTCTCATGTGATCGATTCTTTTCGTTGGATGTTGGGAACAGAAATCAGTGAAGTGTGCGGCTTACTCTCGACTCACATCCGAATGAGACCAGATAAGACTTCCGGTGAGATGAGAAAAGTCACCTCAGACGACGACGCGAAGCTGATGTTTCGCTTCGCAGATTCGCCTTTGAATATCAATGCGACCGGAACGGCTACGTTATCGGTGGTTGAATCCGGCCGGCATGAGAATCGACTCGAGATTTACGGCACGACCGGCGCATTGATGGTTGAAGAGACGGGCGAGCTTTGGCATTCGCCGGCAGGTTCCGGTGCGTGGCGCCCATGCAGGGTGCATCAGGATCCGATGGCTCCGGGAATGCGTCCAGCAAGCTGGTCGCGTGGCTTTGCCGCACTCTCATGCGCGATCGTTGAAGCGCTAAGACAAAAGCAGACGACAATTAAAGAGGCAGCAACGTTCGCTGATGGTTATCAGATTCAACTTGTGCTCGATCGAATCCGCGAGTCAAACAAGAATGGTTGTTGGGTTAAATTAAGTTAGAGTTTTGCCGGTTACTCGATGACGAGTTCCAGCGTGAAGAAAAAAACCCGCTTCCGTGTCGGAGTGGATACCGGCGGCACTTTCACTGATTTTGTGTACGAGTCGTTGGGCCGCCTCGAGATCCTCAAAGTTCCTTCCACACCTCAAGATCCCTCTTTGGCAATCGTCGCAGGTTTAGATCGAATTGCGGCAATCAAGAAGACGGCGGTGGACCAGCTCGAAGTCGTTCACGGCACGACTGTGGGCACAAACGCGCTGTTGCAAAGAAGAGGTGCGCGAACTGCACTGATCACCACCAAAGGGTTCGAAGATGTCATCGCGATCGGACGGCAGGCACGACCCGAGCTCTACAACCTCAACGTTCAACGTCAGCCGCGGCTGGTAGCGGATGAGCTGAGATTCGGTGTTGCTGAACGTGTAACTGCAAGTGGCGACATCCTGGTCCCACTAATTGAAGAGGAACTCGAGAGAGCAGTCCAAAGAGTCAGAGAAGCCGGCGTCGAGTCGGTCGCGGTTTCTCTGCTCTTCTCGTTTGTGCGTCCGGAACACGAGCAGATGATCGCGAACGCGTTAAAGTCGTTGAATCTTCCGATCTCCATCTCGCACCGAATACACCCTGAGTATCGCGAATACGAACGCACCTCAACTGTGGTCATCAACGCCTATCTGCAACCATTGATGGGTGCTTATCTCAAGCGTCTCGAATCGAACGTCCCCAAATTGAGCGTGATGCAGTCTTCGGGCGGGGCGATTTCAGCGCGGGCCGCCGCCGAAGAACCGGTGCGCACTATTCTGTCTGGTCCATCGGGTGGAGTTGTTGGGGCGATGCGCATCGCTCGCGAAGCTGGTTTTGCAAACCTGATTACTCTTGATATGGGCGGGACCTCAACTGACGTAGCGCTGACCACAGGCGACGGATTGCGCATGACAAACGAAGCTACTGTCGCTGGACTGCCGGTTGCGGTGTCGGTGATGGACATTCAAACGGTAGGTGCAGGTGGGGGATCGATTGCGCGGATTGATGAGGGAGGTTCCTTAAGAGTTGGCCCAGACTCCGCTGGTGCTGATCCTGGTCCAGCCTGTTATGGCAAGTCATTACTTCCCACAGTCACGGATGCACATCTTGTGTTAGGCCACTTTGCCGGAACAGGTTTGCTTGGTGGCGAGTTTCAACTTGATGCATCGCGATCGGAAAAGGCGATGGCCCAGCTTGCCAAAGAGATGAGTCGGGCCGGACGGCGCAAGGTTGGAATGAGGGAAGCGGCGCAAGGTGTGTTGTCAGTGGTCAACACCAACATGGAACGTGCGTTGCGACAGATTTCAGTGGAACGTGGTTACGATCCGCGGGAGTTCGCGCTGTTACCATTTGGTGGTGCCGGAGGGCTGCATGCAGTTGATCTCGCGCGCGCTCTACGCATTCCGCGAATAATCATCCCAAGATCGGCAGGTGCTTTATCGGCGATCGGAGTCGTGGCCGCTGACGTTGTTAGAGATCAAAGTCAAACGGTGATGCTTGAAGCCGTGACCGGAATAGAGAAGAAGCTTGAACGAGTGTTTCGCAAACTTGAAAGCGATGCGCAAGCAACTCTGCAACAAGAAGGATTTTCAGGTGAGCGCCAACGTCACGAACGAATTTTGGCGATGCGTTATCGCGGGCAATCGTTTGAGTTGGAGATTAGAGCCGGCCGTGGCGATCTGGTTGAGAAGTTTCACGAGTCGCATCGAAGTCGATATGGCTACGCGCAGACAGGTAACGCGGTCGAGGTTGTTAGCGCGCGAGTCCGGTCGAGTGGGTTGACGACGCAATTGCGGCAGAGACGGGTCGGTGCTGCATCGCACAAGCGCCAGACAAGAGCATCCAGATTCGCAGATGCTTACTTTGGTGGTAAGAAGGTTCGAGCGAGGATCTGGCAAAGAGATGAATTGCTTGCGAAATCGAGGGTCGTTGGTCCCGCAATCGTTA
>DATBMP010000420.1:0-7814 GCA_036554845.1 Pyrinomonadaceae bacterium | reverse complement strand
CAGCAGATCGATCAGTTTGTCTTCGTTAACGTGCACAAAAGCGGAAGTAAAGCCGTAATACTTTGGTTGATCATTGACCCCGGCCTTGACGCTGACGTCTTCGAAGGTGCCGTCCGGTTTTTGGTGATAAAGCGTATCGCCTTCCCCAGTTAGACCGCGTGGGCCACACATCACAGGAACACCACGAAACTGACAGAAGTTCTGATTAACGCTACCCGGACGACCGACTTCACTGGGATTAGGAGGAAGATAGTTGAACTGGATCTCGACATACCCGGGAACGAAAAGATCGAGACGTCCATCGCCGTCGTAGTCGCCAAAACTCGCGCCAGTGCTCCAACCTTTGCGCGCGACGTGAACTTTCTCTGCAACGTCAGTAAACGTTCCGTTGCCGTTGTTTCGATAAAGACGTGACACACCAAAGTTACTGACGTACATGTCGGCGTGCCCGTCGTTGTTGTAATCGCCAACAGTGACACCGAATCCCCAACGCTCGTTGGCGACACCAGCTTTGTCCGTTACGTCTTCAAACTTCCAATTGCCGAGATTGCGATAGAGTGCCGAGCGCGGCGCTTTTTCTTTGCCTTCCATTGCAGCGACGGTCGATCCATTCAGCAGGTAGATATCCGGCAGCTTATCGTTGTTGTAATCGAAGATAGCGACCCCGCTGGAAGGCGTTTCAAAGATGTAGTCCTTCTTTGGCAACCCTGAACGATGACGGAAGTCGGCCATCGCGGTCTTATCGGTCACGTCTTCAAAGATAACAGGCGCTTTCGGATCGACGATGCCGACGGTACGGCGGGAGGTGTAATTAATGGCAGCGCCGGTTGAGACGCCGCCCTGTGGCGCAGGGTTTTGCGCGAGCGTGACACTCGCTGCCATTACGACTAATGCGAGTAAGCTGATCTGGCCTAAGTTGAGTTGCATTTGACTGACCACTATCATTTTTGACTCTCATTGACCACCAGGTACCGATTCATCTCCGGATCATTGATCGTCTGTAGCACGCCGCTGGGCCAACGGATCTCAATCTTCTTAACGTTCACCTTGCCCACTCCGACGACTACTCTACGATCATTCGCCGATAAATAACTTCCCGAGGTGCTGGTATCGAAGATCTGCTTCTTCCCCGCTTCATCTATCACCATCACTCGCGCGCCAACTCCATCGCGATTCGACTTTGAGCCGATCAAAGAAAGTCCCAACCAACGATTCTTTGTCCCGTTATTTCGCAGCACGACCGCTGGTCCATCAAGCTGGGCGATGACCACGTCCAGCTGACCATCATTGTTCAAGTCACCAAACGCAGCTCCGCGTCCGTTCAATGCTTGTCCAAACCCGGCACCCGCGGTTGCCGAGACGTTCACAAAACTCTTTCCGTTGTTCAGCATCAGGAGTAGCGGCTGTCGATGCTTCAGATACGGATTCGATTTCTCGATCGTGTCCAGCACATGAGCCTGGGCCACCAGCAAGTCTCGCCATCCATCGTTGTCGACATCCACGAAACGAGTTCCCCAGCCTGAATAGAGCAAAGTGATCTGGCCCACGTTGGTTGAGTTCGTCGTGTACGTAAAGGTCAGATCACGATCGTTGTGATAGAGCGGATAGGTTTCGGTAGAAAGCGTGGTGATAAAGAGATCGAGGTAACCGTCGTTGTCGTAGTCCCCGGCGTCCACACCCATCCCAGCAAACGCCTTCCCATTCTCGTCGTACCCCGCGCCGGAGGCGACCGCAATGTCTTCAAACGTCCCGTCACCATTGTTGTGATAGAGAGATTGCCGCACACCATCGTTTGCAACGAAGATGTCGGTGAAGCCATCGTTGTCAAAGTCACCTAACGCCACGCCTAGCGCCTTCCCTCCGTGATTTGCGATACCAGCTTTCACGCTAACGTCTTCAAATGAACCATCATCGAGCTGGCGGTAGAGAATGTTCTGCGGACTACGAAAATTGTCCGGATGGCAGAACGCTCGAAAACCGGGTTTCATCTCGCCGCAAAACAATGTTCCGATCTCGAAGTTCCAATCAACGTAACGCCCGACAAAGAGATCGAGCCTTCCATCACGATCGTAATCAACCCAACCCGCGCTGGAAGACCATCCACTCCCTGCCACTCCCGCTTTCTTCGTCACATCAGTGAAAGTGCCGTCACCATTATTGTGATAAAGATGATTTTGCCCGTAACCCGTGACGTAAAGGTCTGCGAAACCATCGTTGTCGTAATCACCAACGGCGGTACCCATGCTGTATCCTTCGCCCTTCAAGAAAGCGCGTTCAGTGACATCTGCAAAGGTCCCATCCGGTTTCTGCTGATAAAGACGATTCCAAAACTTCGGATCTTTCTTGTCGGGCATCTCGGTCTTGCCCATTGGATCCTTCAGCAGCGCCCCGTTTGTAAAGTAGAGATCCATCCTGCCGTCGTTGTTAAAATCGAACATCGCAACTCCACCACCCATCGCTTCCAAAAGATATTTTTGGGAAGTGAATGAGGCTTCGCGTTTGAAGGTGATGCCCGACTCTTTCGTAACGTCCGTGAAGGTAACCGGAGACTGTCCCTGTGGACCAGATGTTGGCGGTGGTTTGACTGTGTCGCCAACGCTGTAGGCTTTTCCAGTAGGTGTTTGAGGGGAAGGAGTTGGCGATGGCTGTTGCGAGAAAACGACCGGTGTTGCTCCCAGAGACAGAACCGCACCGGCGATCAAACGCAAGACACAATTACCCACAATTAGATTCCTCTGGGCTATTCAGGAGTGTGGGGAGACGAAGTTACTTGAAAGCAATCAACGCGTAGTCTTTGCCACTGTAGAGTCTTATGCCGTCTTCCACTTTGGTCATCATCAGCGGGCGCGGTCTCCGCAGTCCACTGTCGTTCGTCGTGGAAACTGAGAGTATTTCGTTGCCAGCGAGATCGAGGATATTGAACTTTCCCTGACCAAAACCGAATCCATAAGCTCCAACGCCTAAGTCTGTTCCATTAATCGTGATTGCCGAATCGGTGATAAAGAATCCTTCATATTTGGCGCGGATGTCGGCTGAATAACCGGAGGTATCAACCATCCCGACAACAACGAATCGTTTGTCACCCAATCGGACCACCGACGAATTTCGAACTTGTGTTGGCGCGCTTTGTCCCTGGAAATAGAAGCCTGATGGAACCACCCGACTCAATTCAGGTCCCTGGAGCACAACTGGAGATGCCTGGCCCAGGGCGTTTGGTGAATAGCAGATCAACCCGGCCATAATGGCAGCCGTGACAAGAACGTAATGTTGGAGTGGTCTAACCGCTCGTCGGATTGGCTTAGTGGCAACTCGAACGGTTCGTATAGCGTTTCGAAGTTGATGTCTCGCGAGTGTTAGTTGGCTCATGGCGCTCTCCAAAGTTTTACGTGTTGGAACGTTGCGATTGTAGGACAGCGAGTAGCTGATGTCACACAGGCGGTTGGGACTTCGGTCTTGGGTCTTTGTCAGTAGTCAAGGGCTTGGCCGCATCCCTTGCGGTAAGGCTCTGCCTTACGGTGGGCTGCAAGATACATTTGGCTGCGCCTAATCCCGAGGGCAAGGCACAGCCTCTTTACACGGACGCTCGACGGTAAGGCTGAGCCTTACCGCAAGGGATGCGGCCAAGCCGCCAGACAACTGACTCTGATTTAGTGAGAACTGACAACTGACCACCTAACCACCTACCAATGAACACTGACCACCTCCTTTTCTGGCTTGCATCGCCCATTGGTGGTAACTTTGCACCGCAATGCAGCTCAAACCTTGGATAAAGCGATTAGGATTCTGGGGGTTTCTTTTCTTCCTGATTAAAGGGCTGCTGTGGCTCGCCATTCCCGCATTGATCGCCCTCCTCGCCACTTAGTTTCGCTACACAAATGTATCTATTCGCCGATAATCTTCACTAGCACGCGCTTGTCTCTTCCACCGTCAAACTCGCCATAGAAGATCTGTTCCCAAGGACCAAAGTCGAGTTTACTGTTCGTAATCGCGACCACGACCTCGCGTCCCATCACTTGCCGCTTGTGATGCGCGTCGCCATTGTCTTCTCCGGTCCGGTTGTGGTGATAACGCTGCGGACTTGGATCGTATGGCGCTAACCACTCCAGCCATTTTTTATAGTCTTCATGAAGGCCCGGTTCGTCGTCATTGATAAATACACTCGCGGTGATGTGCATGGCATTAACCAAACACATACCTTCCTTCACACCACTGGCTTTAACTTCACTCGCTACCTGAGGCGTGATGTTCAGAAAAGCCATCCGTTCAGGAATGTAAAACTTGAGATGTTTTGTGTGTGATTTCATTCGTCACCTGCCAATCTAGTCATTGCAGTCGGAGTAGTGAAGTCTGAAAGCAAATCAGCAATCGACAGTCGGAATTGATCCCTGCTACTTGCTCTATACTCCACCCAGCTCTCTCCATCACCCTGTCCTGTAACCTGTGGGGCTATGAACAAAAAGTCTACAATCTTCGCTCCGGTCCTGGTCCTAACACTAGTTCTCCAACCTTCAATGAGTCAGCACCAACCGAAAAACGAACGTCCGCGGGCTCGCGCCGCAGGTATGAAGGTCGGCGTGCTGCCCACTGGACCACTGAACGCCATCACCGACGTTGCAGGTGTCATGGTGGGCCATACGACCATCATAAAAGACGAGAACATCCGCACGGGCGTCACCGCAATCCTGCCACACAACGGCAACATCTTTCGCGAGAAGGTACCCGGCGCCGTCTTCGTTGGAAACGGATTCGGGAAACTGATGGGCTCAACCCAGGTCGATGAACTCGGTGAGATCGAAACTCCTATTCTTCTGACGTCCACTCTCAGCGTTCCCCGTGTCGCCGACTTTCTGCTCGATTACATGCTTACACTGAGCGGCAACGAAGAGATCCAGTCAATCAATCCGCTTGTAGCCGAAACGAATGATGGTTTCCTCAACGACATACGCGGTCGGCATATCACACGCGACGACGTGTTCGCTGCAATCAAGAACGCTAAGTCAGGTGAAGTGGAAGAAGGAGCGGTCGGCGCCGGAACAGGAACGGTTGCATTCGGTTTCAAGGGAGGTATCGGAACGTCATCAAGAGCCTTGCCGCAAAACCTTGGCGGCTACAGAGTTGGTGTGCTGGTTCAAACCAACTACGGAGGGATCCTCGCAATTGATGGAGCTCCCGTGGGAAAAGAACTTGGGCGTTACTACTTGAAACAAGAGTTGGAATCTAAAACCAGTCGCGATGACAAACAGCTTAACAATCCAGACGGCTCGATAATCATCGTGATTGCGACCGATGCCCCTGTAGAAGCAAGAAATCTGAAACGAATGGCGGCACGGGCTATGATGGGACTCGCTCGCACGGGGGCTTCAGGTAGCAATGGAAGCGGCGACTATGCCATTGCGTTTTCCACTGCTATTGAGGTGCGTCTGCGCCAAACCGGCAACCCGCCTCGGACCGTCAGGTCTCTGCCTAATGATGCAATGTCGCCGCTGTTTCTTGCCGTAATCGAAGCCACCGAGGAGGCCATCTACAACTCACTCTTCCGTGCGACCACTACCACCGGACGGGGACGTACCGTTGAAGCTCTTCCCCTGGATCGGACCTTGGAGATTCTGCGCAAGTACAAAGCGCTCTAATTGCGGATTGCGACTTTGGAATTGGGATATTGGAAATTTGGACATTGGGAATTAAGTACTGCAGTAGTATCGAGTAGATACCACTGCAGTACTTGATTCCATATTCCAAGTTACAAATGGCAGATACCCGATCCGAAATCCGCAAGGATGGTCCAACCAAGGTCGCAATCGACATCAAAACTCAACCTCCGCTCGACACGCAAGACAACTTTTCATCCTTTAGATAACTCATTGCATCTGATGGTCCTTATCGGTGGACCTACTTATTGACACTTCAATCATGGCTGCTTAGAATTCGGCTACCGCTACGAACATTTGAACCAGGAGGTCAGTTGGGTGAAAACAACTATACGTGTCAATCGTAAGCGACCAGAATCCCTTACTAAACAGATTACGGACCAGCTCACAAACTTGATCGAATCAGGGGCTATGACTGTAGGAAGTTATCTGCCAAGTGAGCGCGAACTTGCTGATTCACTGAAGGTCGCGCGAAACGTGGTAAGGGGTAGTTACGAAAACCTCATGCGGGCCGGAAAGATCCAGAGTGAAGGACGAAAAGGACGTACGGTGCGCTCGAGTTCAGGCAAGAAGAAAGCAGGTTCTAAGAGTAGCAAGTCTCGAAAGAAATAAATGAACACGCACTGTGGAGTAGTTGCATTCCATCCCCCTTCCCCTTCCTCCGCTCCGCATTCCATCTACTCAATGCCCGTCGCGGCCTCGTTGCCGAGCGCAATAATCTCGCCACGAATAGCGTTACGCTCGGCCAGTAGTCGCACGAAAAAACGCCTTCGCACAAGGAAAAACGCAAGCGCTCTTAAGCCACCCAAAAACTTGTCTAATTCTTCAAAAAACCAGACGGTTGCGTAGCCAGCCAGGGGCAGAAACACCAGTGGTATCAGGGCGAACGGCCAACCTCCAAGCCTGTAACCGGCTACGGCAAAGACCAGCCATGTCACCGGGAAAAGGAGCATGGCGGAGATGATCTTTGTCGTTGAAATCACGTCCTCCGAATCTCGCGACAAGGTCCTTGCCAAATACCCTCCCAGAAAATAGGCCGGGTAATGTACCACCGTCCCCACGACCGCCACCGGCAATCCAATCAGAAACAGCAACGAGCGGGTTATCAGTTGAACCAGAACATGTAAGGTCGATCTGGGTGTCGCGAGTTCTTCAGGATCAACTCCCGCCTGTTTTAGTCCTTCTTCAAATCGATTGATCCGGATTTCGAGTTTGCGCAGACGATCCGGCGCGCGCTGCTCGAGCACTGCATAGGCCTTCACGAAAAGTTGTTGGAGCTTTAACTCATCAGCCAGGGTATCTGCTTCATCTTCCGGCCGCGAGGAGAAGATCCGTTCAGCGCGCCTGACAGTGTGAAGTGCTTCTTCGTGCTCCGCTTCCACAATCACCTCTCGTAACGCTTTCTCAATTTGATCGGAAAGCTTGCGCACTGCTTCGCGCGGAGGATTACCATCGGGCTCAAGTAGGACTGGTTGAACGTCGATTGGCTTGCGGAAGTAGAGGAGCGCGGCGCTACGAAACGTTGTCTTGGAAGTGTAGTAGAGACCAGCAGGCACAATCTTCAAATCAGAAATGCGATCCGATGATACCGCCGCCAATGCAATCCTCGCCGCGCCGGTCTTGATCGGACGCAACCGAGGCTCGTCGTGCGAAACGCCCTCAGGACAAATGCCGATGGTCCCTCCCTTCGCGAGTAACTTTCTGGCCGCCTCGAATGTCTTCTCGTTCTTAGTCGGATCCGAACCTTCGTCCTGACGGCGATAAACCGGCAACGCATCCAACGCGCGCACGAAGAAACCAAGAACAGGCATTTCGAATAGTGGTGCTTTTGCCAGGAACGAGACTTCCCTGGGGGCGAGCGCGAGAAGAAACGCAGGATCTACCAGGGCGTTGGGATGGTTGAGAACAAAGATGACGGGTTTGTTAAGTGGAACGTTCTCGACGCCGACTACTTCCACGCGTCTGAAGTAGACACGCAAGGCGAACCTAAGAAGGGCGACAATGATTCGGCGAATCACAGCGTGATAATAAGGTTGTCCGTTGTGGTTTGTCAGTTGTCACTGGTCAATGGTCTCTGTGGCTGAGGGGCTCCTTTGAAGAGAACAAGTCAGGAAAGGGGGCAAGCGGTCCAAAAAGGCATCCATATGTGGCGGCTTGGCCGCATCC
>DATBMP010000358.1:0-22345 GCA_036554845.1 Pyrinomonadaceae bacterium | reverse complement strand
TCAAAGCAACGATTTCCGATCTTTCGCTGGTCGAAGATCCATCTGGTCCAACCCTCGTCCATGGAAGGTACAAACGAGCGATACAAAGCGTACTTCGGAGGATGGCTGCAACTTACCCCGGTGGCCTTACCAGAGATCGCTCCCGGTTGCCTGAATATAACTCGCGAGTTTGCGGCGACTACCTTGACATTCATCAGTAAAGGCAACGTGTGCGCGGTCACGTCATACGGAGCAATAGGATGCCCATCGCTATCTCTCAGGTTAGGGTAACTTTGAGTTTCGAGGAGTGCCTTGGCGAACGCGCCGTACGGTTGGTCCATACGAATAACCGCTGTACCTTCCGGGTACGAAACCCCTTTGTAGTTGAACGCACGCGCGTAACTAACCTCCACGTCTCCATTTTCAAGAATACTCAGCAACGCTTCGCGATTCGTAGATTGCGGCAAAATAAATGCGAACAGTTCACCGTTTCGGCGTGCTCGCACGGCCTCTTTCCCAACTTCATAAAACCTCTTCAACCACGCCCCACGATTTTCTGCCGCATGCTGCAACAAAGTGAACGCCGCCGTAGTCATGTATTTCGTAATGTCGCTGAGACCCCACGGACCACCGCGCCACACTGGTCCGAATTTTTCCGACTCCTTCTGCGGGTTGTAACCTTCACGCGATCTCAGTTCCTCAAACTTCACGGTAATTGGTGTAGCGATCCGAGCTGAGGCTGTTTCGGAAAGCATGCGCACGCCGCCGTGGTAGTGAGAATAGGCACGCGCCGGTGTCCACGCATCGTAAGTCGTATTCGTCGTGATCCCCTGTAAACCTTTTGTGCGAAGTTGATCGGCGATCCAGGTACCGAGTTCTGTGTAACCTTCAACCAGTTGCTTTGGCACGTTAGGTTCGACGGGCGGCATGTAAGGCGGTAGGAACAGTCGCGAAGCAAAGGCGCCCTGTTGATGAATGTCATGCACGATCTGTGGTCGCCAGACGTTGTGAATCTTGCTGACCGTGATCTGGGTTTCGACTTGAGTAAAGGCATACCAGTCTCGATTGTTATCGTGGCCCACGTATTTGTGATAGAGCTCGGGCGGCTCTGTTCCTTCGAATGGTGTTCCAAGGGTTTTGTCATACCAGTTCTTCACGATATCTACGCCATCCGGATTTAACGATGGGACCAGCAACACGATCGTGTTCTTGAGAATATTCTGAATCTCAGGTTCGTTCGATGTGGCGAGCCGGTGGGCAATCAGCATGCTCGAGAGATACGAACCAACTTCAGTTGAGTGAATGCCACACGTGATCAGGACGATCGTCTTGCCACGCGCGATCAATTGTGCGGCCCGAGCGTCACGAGTCCTCGGGTTGCCTAACTTTCGCGGGTCGGCGAGTTGGTTCTGAATAGATCTGTATTGCCCGAGTTTGGCGAGGTTCTCGGGCGCGCTGATGGTTGCCATGCCGAATGGCACGTCCATGGTAGTCTTGCCGAGCGCTTCGAATTTGACGCGATCGCTTGCCTGATCGAGTTTTTCAAAGTAGGTCAGAACCTGGTTCCAACTTGCGAGTTTGCGATCCTCACCCGGAGCGAAGCCGAGTACCTCAGAAGGCGCAGGGATTGTCCGAGGAGTTGCAGCCCGCGACGCAGCAGAGCTGGTTTGCGCACAGTTGGATACGGGCAATGCAAAGCCGAATAGTCCAAGTAGGAGTAGAGCAAAGGCGAGCCGGAAAACTGCCAGGGTTCGAATAAACATTTCGATTTGGAATTTGCGCGGAAATGGATTGGAAAGACGTTTGTGAGTGTAATCGATAGCGAGAAAGATCGGGAACCTGGATTTGGAAATTTGGTTTTCTCGGTAGTCGGTGGTCGGGTTTTCAGAGGTCACGCGGTAGTCAATACTAGTCAGTCTCTACTGGCTAGGTGCTTCTTTGAATTGAACAAGTCAGGAAGAGGGGAACCGGCGGCTTTGCCGTATCCCTTGCGGTATGGCTTCGCCTTACCGTCATCGACCTCTTGAGATCAGGCTGCGCCTTACTCGTTGCAATCTTCAGGCGCAGCCACCCTTTAAGCACCCTTCCGGTAAGGCAAAGCCATACCGCAAGGGATACGGCAGAGCCGCTTCCGGACTTATTCAATTCCAAAGAAGCACTTAGCCCGCAGAGACCACTGACCACTGACCACTCAGGATTCCAAACTCCAAACCCACCATCCGCGGTCAGGCAAAGGATTCTCCCCTACCAACGCCTCCAAGTGTTGAAAATACGAGCGTTTTTCGGTGCATCTCCTTGCCGAAGCTCAGGGCGCGCGTGTAAAGTAGCGCCCGATCAGAGTTCCCCGCGCACTCCCCTACAAAAACTGTGGAGGTCAACAAACACATGGCCGTTCAGACTGTCAGTGCGACTCAATCGCCGGATGGAGTTGGAACTAAACATCGCAATCCATTCCTGGCTAACTTTCAGCCGTACATTCCACCCGAGGCCCAGATTCCCGAATTGACGCCGCGCGCACTGATCGTCGGAACTCTGCTGGGCATTGTGTTTGGCGCATCTTCGCTCTACCTCGTTTTGAAGGTGGGCCTTACCGTTAGCGCTTCGATTCCTGTCGCCGTCATCTCGATAGCCCTCTTTCGTCTCGTCTCTCAGTTTGGGCTGCGTAACGCCACGATTCTCGAAAACAACATTGTGCAAACCGCCGGATCAGCGGGTGAGTCGATTGCTTTCGGTGTTGGTGTGACGATGCCCGCAATCATGATCCTTGGTTTCGACCTCGAGTTGAGTCGCGTCATGCTGGTCGCTGTGCTTGGTGGCTTACTCGGCATCTTGATGATGATTCCGTTGCGTCGAGCGTTGATTGTGGACCAGCACGGATTTTTGAAATATCCGGAGGGCACGGCTTGCGCCGAGGTCTTAAAAGCGGGTGCGTCGGACGAGTCAAGGGCCGCCGCTTCCGAAGCTGCAAAACGAGAGATGGCTGCACGCGGCGGCGCACAAATCGGCGCGAAGACGATCTTCACCGGGTTTGGTATCGGCATTCTCTACCAGGCGGCACACAGAGCTTTCTACACTTGGAAAGAGGCTCCCGATAAGGTCTTCGGGGCGCCATACAACAAAGGTTCAGTTGGCGTCGAAGTAAATCCGGCCTTGCTTGGCGTTGGCTATGTAATTGGACCACGAATCGCCTCAATCATGTGCGCTGGTGGCGTGTTGGCTTATCTGGTCCTGATACCGACCATCGCTTACTTCGGTGGTGGTGAAGGCACGGCGCCCATCGCACCTGGAACACAACCAATTCGCGGAATGAGTCCAAATGCGATCCGCGGTGACTACATTCTTTACATCGGTGCAGGCGCCGTGGCCGCGGGCGGCATCATCAGCCTCTTTCGTTCGTTGCCAACAATTTGGCACGGCTTGAAAGGTGGACTCAGCGATTTACGCGGCGGCCAGGCCGCAGCCGCTCGTGTGCCGCGCACGGACCAGGATATCTCGATGAAGTATGTGCTGGCGGGCGTTGTGGCGCTTGTCGCAATGATCATGGCTTTTCCCCAACTCGGATTACATCAGGGAATCCTCGTTGCCTTCCTCGGCGCCTTAATGATCGTTGCGTTTGGGTTCTTGTTTGTCACAGTGTCATCAAGACTTACCGGTGAGATCGGTTCATCGTCAAATCCCATTTCGGGAATGACCGTCGCGACATTGCTCTTAACCTGTCTGATCTTCTTGCTCATGGGTTGGACTGGCCCACCGTACTACGTGACGGCGTTATCGATCGGTGCGATCGTCTGTATTGCAGCTTCGAATGGAGGTACCACGTCGCAGGATCTCAAGACCGGATTCCTGGTGGGTGCGACACCAAAATACCAGCAGATGGCAATTCTGATAGGCGCGCTGGCGTCGGCACTTGTTCTTGGTCCAATCCTCATCGGGTTGAACGATAACGGCACCATCTACGCGCGTCGCATCACATTCGCAGGTGTCGATCAGAAGGTCCCTGCGCTCCCTGCAAATGAAGCCGCCGCACTACCACCATATGTTGAGGACATAAAACCTCGTGAGCCGGGCAATTACCGCGTTCTCACTCGGGATCCAAACAGCCCGGAGATCGAAGGACTTGGTGAAGGCGAATACCTCGTTAATGACGCGGGAAAGATCATTTACAAGGTCGAACGCAACTTTACTCCTGAACTGCGAGCCCCTATTTCGGAGCTGGGCCAAACTGAACAGGTCCGTGGTAGGCAGGCTGCAGATGATGGAAACACCTATCGTGTTTGGCACAAGACAGACACTGCCGGTGGACGCGCTGGTCGCTACCTCGTTGATGAACAGGGCGTTCCGCAATATCTGATGGACCCGGCTATAAATGGTCAGAACAAGATGCGACCGGATGGCTCGACCGTTGAGAAGTTCGACGCACCAAAAGCGACGTTGATGTCCTACATCATCAAGGGCATTCTCAATCGCGAACTGCCATGGAACCTGGTTTTGATTGGCGTGATGATCGCGATTGTGCTCGAGATGGCAGGAATTCCGTCGCTCGCATTCGCGGTAGGTGTTTACTTGCCGTTATCGGCTTCGACTCCAATCTTCATCGGCGGCATGGTCCGTTGGTTGGTAGATAAGAAGATGGGTGCAAAGCGTCCAGACTTGACGCCAGAAGAGTTGGCGGCAGAAAGCGATAAGAGTCCCGGTGTACTGATGGCCTCTGGCTACATAGCCGGTGCGGCACTTGCGGGAATCATCTATGCTTTCATGGCGGGTTACTTTACCGACACCTTTAACGCAACTAAGGAATGGATGTTGGCCCACAACCCGTTCTTTGATGAACCACCAGGCAATGTGAAGCCTTACGCAAATATTCTTTCACTGATTCCATTCGCCGCGATTACCGCGTTGCTGTACGCAGCAGGACGCGAATGGATTCTTGCCGGTGGTAGGAAACGAACGTCATGATTGTAGGGGGCGGCACTCCGTGGCCACCCACTGCTGTGGTTTCATGACAATCGATGAAGAGTCACATTCAGAAAAAGGGCGGCCACGGAGTGCCGCCCAACAAATCGAGACTCACCAAATCGCCTCAGCCTGCAATTATTAACAAGAGGAATTGTTTATGAAGAGAAGGGTATTAATTCGTCGCTCGCTTGTTTTCGTATGTGTTCAGTCTGTTTTGTTAACGATACTCGCTCACAGTGAAGGATTAACTTCGCTTTCGTTAACTAAGCCTGTGATGAGGGCTTTCGCTTCGCGAGCTCAAACTCCTTCGCCGTCTGACACCGTGCGCGAGTTCTACAAAGCGATGCGCGAACGCAGATTTCGTGACGCCTTTGCCCTCTCCATCTACAAGTCGGTTATCGACGGCCTCAGCGACAAGGAGTTTCAGGAGCTGCGACCGCATTTTAAGGAAATGAGCGACATTCAGTTCGCAGCCTTGCGGCCCAAATATCAGAAACTTACGCCCCAGGAGTTTGACGATCTCAAACCAGATTTTGAGCGACTCGCAGCGGCAATTCCTGCAACCGTGAACATTTCGGGAGAGCAGATTAGTGGCGATGCAGCGACCGTATTTGTGCGGGTGAAGGAAGAAGACAAGCCCGAACAGGCCGAACCCATCACACTTATCCGCGTCGACGGTCGTTGGATCGTTGGCGATAAGGAGAATCAAGAAATTGTCCGGAAGGCCGGGAAAGAATTCTTTTTTAACGCCCGCATCGATACTCATCACAACGAAGTGCAGGACATGTTGAAGCGCATTTCGTTGGCCCAATTGGTCTACAGCCAACAAAACAATGGTCAGTTTGGTGACATGGCCGCGTTAATCGCAAAAGGGTTGATCCCGAAGGATCTGGAAGGAACCGAAACGACCGGTTATCGGTTTCACGTCGATGTCAGCGCCGACAAGAAAAGTTGGACCGCCGCTGCGGAACCTGCCCAGTATGGACGCACGGGAAGACTTTCATTTTTCATGGATGCAACCGGTGTTAGAAGCGCCGATATGGCAGGAAAGCCGTTGATTATGGGAATAAACCAGCCCTAAATTCCCGTTAGACTTCATCACACACCCGGGTCCCCTATCCTCACTCAGCAGACCAAACCCAAGTAGAAGAAGCGAGATCTTTGCTATTGCGCTCACCGTGCAAGACTCTCTAGAATGAAACTACTTGCTCCCGAGCAGTGCCCCTCCTCCCAACAACCGTCTCGAAGGCGCTTCGAAACTTTGGGCGAGATCTAACGAGATGCCTGAACTGGCTCGTACAATCGTATCCCGCTTGCGAGCTTTTGTAGGTAATCGTCGCAGGACCAAGCGACGACCTGTGAAGCTTGCCTTCAGTGTGACGCCTGCCGATCGCCGCATCAGCTCCAACGGGTCAGGACGCTTAAAGTGGCTGGACGGTCATACTCGCGACGTTAGCTTTACTGGACTGGGAATGATTGTTCCCGCGATCAGAATTGGTGAGCACTATCTGGTTGGTGACAATCGTCGGTTGTTGGTCAGGTTGGAATTGCCGGTTGGTCCGGTCGAGGCGATCGTGAAGCCCGTTCGTTACGAAGCTTTGGAAGAAGACGACTCGGATAATGGCTATATCATCGGCGCGCACATACTAGAGATGGACGAACAACACCGCAACCTCTACGAAGATTTTGTCCACCGGTTGCTGCACCTGGCACCGCTCGATTAGACAAATCTCAGCCTCCCAAAAACCTCCGGCACATGAAAATTAGGAACGGGTGCACCTGTTGGTTGCCAGGCTAAGTATCCGCGATTCGGGTCTCTTCCCACACACCGGCACAAGTTAACTCTCCATTCATTACCGGCATCCGGTTTAGGAATGCTCAGCGACCACGGAATCTTGATCACCGTGGTTACGAGATCTGTATCGATGCGACTTGCGGTTGTCATTCCTGATTGAAACGCCCAATCCGTGTTACGTCCGGCGGCAGTGTTTCTGATTCCGAGATCGATCCACTCTCCGGTTGGTGCCGCTTCGAATTCGAAATACCGTGTCAGCTGGTTCGGATCAGGAGCGATGAATATCTCGCTTACGTCGCGATCCCAAAGTCCGATAGTTTTCTGCCCGGTTTGCGGACTTTGCGTTACAACTAACGGCTCTTCTTGATTGCACTTGAAATGAGCGAGCAGAGATGTGGTGGTCCAGATGATCCTTGCTTCGGCATGTCTTTCAGGTGGAGCGGTCTCGCCTGACCAATACCGTGTGATCTGAATTGGCTTGGAATTGGACCACGCAGGATGGTCCAATTGCTCGGCAGTAATCTCCCCCGTTTGGTAGTGTGCTTCGATCACATCCTTACCAGACAATTGCACCTTCTACTCCAAAACTCTCGTGTCTTAATTGTAGGGCGGTCCTCCGTGGCCCGTCCGTTCACTACTATCTAAGACTCGCAGGCCTTTAGACATTTCTCCAAGAGTAGTTCCGGATCGGCCTCTTGAAACACTTGCGCCTTCGTGTGATGAGAAAACTTTGCCAAAAGATAGTTAGCCTCGTCCGCAACTCCACCAGTATTACTTAAACAGCCAATAATCTTTCCTTCATCGTGGGCGATTGTAAACTCATTTAACGATCCCATCGCGCCGCTGACAAACAGAACGACGTCACACGATCTCACCAACACCACATTTCTTCCCTTCAATCCAAAACCGGTGTAGATGACCGCATCGCAGGCATCAGTCGGAAGTCTGTAACGATCAGTATGTTCTGCGTGCGAGCTGCCGGGCGAGATACCAATATGAAATGCTCCGTGATCGTGAGCAGCCTTTCCGATCAGGTAGACGATTCCCGTGGTTGCTCCAGTCAGAAGTATCAGGTCACGTTTAGCGATCGCTGCGGCGAGATTTGAAGCCTGTTTCAATAGCACTTGATCGTTTCCGACCTCTCCAGCCGAACCCATTACTCCAACTTTGATCTTCATGATTGGTGCGACCTTGTGCAGACAACACTGATCTCAACCAGATACCTCTGCGGCTTTCGCATCTGTTTTTCCGTTTAAATGAAGTGGGTGTTCAACGCCTTCCTCAACCCCGTGGTCCCACCAACGCCGTGTTATGAACCAAACGATCCCCGGCATGGTGAAGAGTGCGCCAATCGCGACGGTCACAGTTCGTGGTGACAACCTCACGCGGTCCAGCAACTCGCCGGTGAGATAGTTCGACGCTGCCATGGTTAACGTGAGCAAGGCCAGCTCGGCCGCGAATACTCGACCACGAAGACTGTCACGCACTCCCCGCTGTAATAAGACAGTCGAGAATACCCAAAGAATACTCCCGCCCGTGTGCGCGAGACCCAAAACAATCAGCGCGAAGACCAAACTGGTAGCGACACCAAAAAGCATGTAGAAGACTCCGCCAATCAGAAACGACACTCCAATCCAGGTTTGCATCTGTTTAGTGCCTTCGCCGGAAAGTCGTCGCGCCACGATTGGTCCAACAGCAGTGCCGATACCGCGCGCGGCAAACAGAACACCGATTCCGGTTGCGGCGCTCTTTCCCATTGGAAAAATTCGCTCTCCAAAGACCCCCAACAAGGTCAGGATGCCGCCGCCGAGGCCCCACGCGGGTTTCACCAACAACATTGCCAGCACGCGTGGTCGGCTTTTCACGTAGCGAATGCCATCTATCGTTTCTGAAATCCCCAGCACGCGATTGAAGGTCAGTCTGGACTTTGCGCGTGGCCCGCGATTAGGCACGCGCACGCGGGCAATCAATATTGCCGAAGTTGCATAAGTCAAAGCGTCGAGCACAAAGGCGACGTTGGTACCGAACCAGCCGGTCAACACACCGCCGATGGCCGCGCCCAAGGTCAACATTACGGACCAGGTGACAGAAGAGATTGCGTTGGCTGGGACCAGTTCCCGGTCTGACACGATGGAAGGAATCACCGCAGTCTTTGCGGGTTCAAAGAAGGTCGACAGCGCGAGTTGAGCCACAGTTAATAGGTAGAGGATCCACAACTGATCCGCTCGCCGAACAAAAAGAAAACCCAGGACAACCAACGCACGCAAAACATCGGAAACGATCATTATGGAGCGCCGGCTGAAACGATCGGCGACGACACCCGAGAGTGGTCCAAAGACAAAACTGGGAACAAAGCGTGCGACCAACAAAAGTCCTACATCGCGACCTGAGCCCGTCAGATTTAGGATGATCGTGTAGAGCGCAATGGTGTTGAGCCAATCACCTAACTGGCTTACGACTTGGCCCAACCACAATTGGCGAAAGTTGTGGTTTTGCCTGAGCAGTTGAATGTAACCAACCGGCGGGTTGCTAGGGAGTGTTTTGCTCTTAATGTTCTTCAATCAGTGCCTGTGATCGTGACTGCGTTTGCAGCAGGGTGACGGACGTGATTTTTGTTGTCAAATGGGGGGTGGGAATTTGGGATTTGGGATTTGGGAATTGGAATCCCAAATTCCAAATTCCAAATTCCAAATTCCAAATTCCAAATTCCAATTTCCCAATTCCCAAATCCCAAATCCCAAATATTCCCAATCCCAGATCCGACACCCTCCCACCTCCTCCCATCCCGCAACCTGACCGACCCTTCATCCTGAACTGTCAAACTGATTCCTTTACCAATCCCGGGAGTTCCAGAGCCTCAAGCCTTTAGGAAAATTCGTTCATTTCCTGAGCACTTCAAGCCTTCTTAGCATTCATTAGCTTGCGGCACGTCAGTTGTGAATAGGAGGGCGCGGCTTAGGAGTTCTAAGAACTCCACGGGCTCTCCGCACGGAGTCCGAGCCGCATAATTCCCAAACCTGAGTCACCTAGAGTGATTGACATCTCACCCAGCAAAGCAGGCGCGGCAAGAGCCTGCTGCTTGCCCCGAAACAGCCCTAAGGCGGTGCTGAGTTGCTCCCAGCATCGCCTTTTGGCGCACACGCAGCGCTTGCGTGTTTCATATCAACCCTTAGCTGAAACCGAAAAACCACCTTCGTTAGTTGTGCGTTCTGGAGCCTCCCGACATGGCTGATGCCAACCGCAGGCTTTACGGTTTTACAATTCTTACAATAGTCGTGCTGGTAAGTGGTTGGGCCATTTACCGGCACGCTTATTTGAGTGTTCTTCTCGGTTTTGCCGCCTTCGTATTTTCCCTTTCCTGGCTCAAGCTCAAATCCAAAACACGCGAAGCAGAACAGTTGAGCAGGCTTCATCTCGCAACTGCTGAAGCACTCGCCACTGCGATCGACGCAAAGGACCAGACTACGCACTGCCACGTTCGTCGCGTGCAGATCTACGCTGCCGGAATGGGTCAAGTGCTGAACTTGTCCGGCACTGAGATCTCTGCATTACGGGCCGGCGCTTTACTTCATGACGTCGGCAAGTTAGCAGTGCCAGCGCACATCATTAACAAACCTGGTCGATTGTCGCCGGCTGAGTTTGAAAAGATGAAGATCCACACCACCGTCGGCGCACAACTTCTAAGCCGTGTGGATTTCCCTTACCCCGTTACACCAATTGTTCGGCATCACCATGAACAGTGGGATGGTTGTGGCTATCCCGATGGACTGAAAGGCGAACAGATCCCGATCACCGCGCGCATCATTTCAGTTGTCGATTGCTTTGATTCCATCCGTGAAGATCGACCGTTTCGTCGTGGGATGACTCGTGATGAGGCGATCGCGTTCTTGCTGCGAGGAGCCGACAACCACTTCGATCCCCGAATAGTCGATCTTTTCATCCAGAATCTGTCTCGATTCGAAGAGCAGATAGCTGCTGCCGGGCTAACACAACAAGCGGCGTCGCCTGAAATCTCCGAAGGCTATGCGCTTCACGAGGTCGACATGGCCCAGACGAGGGAACGCGGCTGCTACATGGCTTACGATCAAATCAAGAGTGCGCATCAGGAAGTTTATGCACTGTATGAGATCGCCAGGACCTTTGGTTCGTCTATGCATGTTGAAGAGACGTTATCAATTCTGATCGACAAGGTCGGCCATGTGGTCCCATTTGATACCTGCGTCGTCTACTTGTATGACGAGAGAAAAGGTTACGCAGAGGCCGCCCACGTTGCCGGAAAAAACTCGCAAGTGCTTGCCTCGCGATGTGTCGCTCCTGGTGAAGGTGTTACAGGATTTGCTCTCGCCAATCGCAGAACAGTGAATCAACTACACCCATCGTTGGATCTTGCAGAACTCAAGATCCAGGACGACTACGTATCAATGGCGGCCCTTCCCTTGCACAAAGGTCAACGACTTCTTGGGGCACTGTCTGTGTATTCTTTGGAACTGGACCAGTACACGGATGACCACATGCGGCTCCTTGAGACGGTAACAAAGCTCGCTTCAGACGCGTTGGCGAACGCGATGCATCTGGCTGAAGCGGAATCGAATGCGCTGACAGACCCGCTCACCGGTTTACCAAACGCGCGATATCTCGCTTTGCGTTTTGAAGAAGAATCGGCGCGGGCTCGACGAACGGGTATGACATTTCAAGTGGTCATGCTTGACCTGGATGACTTCAAGTTGGTCAACGATAGCTTTGGACACAATACTGGGGACAAGATGCTGCGAGAGATGGGACGGATCCTGCAGGGCCAACTTCGTGAGTACGACTTTCTGGCCCGGTATGCGGGCGATGAGTTTGTTGCCGTGGTGCAGGATCTGACTGCGAGCCAGGTTAACGAGCTGTGTTTACGAATTGAGCAGGCAGTCTCGGGCTTCTCTCTGCACGTGCAGAACGCGCAGCACGCAAGAGTTGGCATCAGCGTGGGAACGGCAACGTTTGGAGCGGATGGCCAGACGCTGGATCAACTTCTGGTGGCTGCGGACCAGGCAATGTACCGCACGAAGTCTTCTCACAAACTCGAGAGACTGGCGGGACATCAAAACACACGCGACTCCGTTGCGGAGTTTGATACCGAGAACCTCACAAGCGTTTCGGTGAACTAGGGCAGTGGTCAGTTGTCAGTTGTGGGTGGTCGCTTGTCCGTGGTCAGTTGTCAGTTGTTATTGGTTAGTGGTCAGTTGTCAGTTGCAATTGGTTAGTTTGTTAGTGGTTAGTGTAGGTGGTCGCTTGTCAGTGGTCAGTTGTCAGCGGTACTCGTTGCAATCTTCAGGCGCAGCCACACTCTTAAGTATCCGTTCGGTAAGGCAAAGCCATACCGCAAGGGATACGGCAGAGCCGCTTCCAGACTTCTTCAATTCTGAGGAGCACCCAGCCAGTAGAGACCACTGACCACTGTCAAGCGCCCACTGACCACTGACAAATGACCACTGACAAATGACAACGACCACTGACAGACCACTAACCAAGGTCCAATAAACTCTTTCTTGACTTTCCCGTACTCAATCGCTTTCAATTCCTTTAAGCAGGAAATCACAATGCCTGCTTACCTGGGATTCAAGCATGCCTGCTCTTGACAGCAACCCTCAACCGAAACAAACAGTCCTAATCGTCGATGGCGACAGTCAGGCGCCGCAACAGTTGGCTTTCTCATTTCAGGAAGCCGGTTTTCGCGCGCTGACCGCCGCCAATGCCGCCGCAGCTCTGCATCTTCTAGGCGATGAACAGTGCGATCTCGCAATACTCAGTCTCGACAAAGCCGAGAGTATGGCGTTGTGTCGGCTACTTCGTGCACAACCACGCACCAGCAACGTTCCCGTGATCGTGCTCGGCAAAAACGATGCTGACCGAGCTGAGGTATTGGCGGCTGGAGTAGACGACTATTTTGCCGCCAACTTGAACCCCGCCGAGCTCGTCGCCCGCGCCGGTTCATTACTTCGTGCTGCGCAAAGAGAGTGGGCCTTAACCGGAAGCAATCGCGAGTTACGATTCCTTGCCGATCTCGGTCGTGGATTACTACGAGCTCTCGAACCGGATCAGTTGGTTAGAAGGTTGGCTGGAGCTACTTACGAAGGAACTGCTGCAACGCTATGCGGTGCGTACGTAAAGCTCGATGAGAAAACTGAGGCGGGATGTGTATTCGATCGTGAAGGCAGCGCGGAAGATATCTCGTTAATGCATTTGGACCGGTTGAATGCGTGGCTGAGTTCACCTTCAGGAACTGTGCCACTACTCGCCACCGAACCTCACCAACTGTTTCTCGATGACGATGTGCACGCAGTTGAATATGTCGCGCCACTGCGATTCGGTGGACGGACCAAGGGTGCACTGATCGTTGCGTTTGATAATCGGGAAGGCTGCGGTGAAACGGAGTGTCGTTTGGCAGACGCCGCTGCGCAACAGGCGTCGCTCGCGGCCCAAATATCTTCGCTTTACCAGGCCGCGCGCGAATCATCTTTAACACTCGCCGAAGAAGTCGATAGACGCACCTTAGAAGCGGATGCCCAGCGCCGATTCACAGAAGCAATCATAGACAGTTTGCCCGTGTCGCTGTACGCCGTCGATCGCCACTATCGTGTTGTTGCGTGGAACCGCAATCGAGAATTGGGCGAACTCGGTATTCCGCGCGGCGTGGCGTTGGGCCGAAACATCTTCAGTGTGTTGACCCGCCAGCGACGTGACGTTCTGGAGGATGAATTTTCCCGAGTCTTTGAAAGCGGAGCAATCGAGCGAATCGAGCAGGAGACAGTCACTGTCAATGGCGAGACCAAACACTGGCTCATCAGCAAGATTCCGATGTGGATCGACAACAGCGGTGAAGTCTCGCATGTGATAACTGTGGGTGAAGAGATTACTGCGCGCGTGGAGGCAAATCGCGCCGTCGCCCGCGCAGAGAAACTCGCTGCAGTGGGGCGCTTAGCGTCAGGAGTCGTACACGAGATCAATAATCCACTCGCAACGATTTCTGCCTGTGCTGAAGCACTTGAATCTCGAGTTACCGAAGGCGCTTTCGATTCATCCCCAGAGGTTGATGACCTGCGCGAATATCTGGGTTTGATTCGCAGCGAGGCGTTTCGCTGCAAGACGATCACTAATGGTTTGCTCGATTTCAGCCGCACCCGCGCCGCTCAACATGTTCCATTGAATGTCGAGGATGTGATCTCTACTGCTGCACGACTCCTATCGCATCAAAGTCGTGGAGAGAACATCAACATCCAAATACATGCTGGTTCAGATCTGCAACCAGTTCTCGGTGATGCGGGCCAACTACAACAAGCGGTGATCGCATTGGCAACCAATGCTGTTGATGCGATGCCCTTCGGTGGAATGCTCAAGATCTCAGCGCGGAATGAAGGAAATCATGTTCTGGTAGAGGTGAGTGATAACGGGATTGGTATCCCTTCTGAGAATCTCGCGAGGATCTTTGAACCGTTCTTTACAACCAAGGAACTCGGTCGTGGTACCGGGCTTGGACTCGCTGTTTGTTATGGTATCTTAACGGAGCACGGCGGCAGTCTTGATGTGCAATCCACAGTCGGAGTCGGCACTACTTTCACGATTTCACTCCCAGCCGCAAATCAAAACGGAGACTTAGCAGGTTGAGTGAGCAACAAGCACCCCGAATTCTGATTGCCGAAGATGAAGCTAATCTTCGGTTGGTGCTCCAGAAAGAACTCGAGCGCCTCGGTTATCGAGTTCAGGCTGCTCCAGACGGCGAAGCGGCGTTGCGCAAACTTGAAGAGAGCAACGTTGATGTTCTGCTTTGCGACATTAACATGCCGCGCATTGATGGCATGGAAGTTTTGCGTCGCATCTATGAACGCCCCAACCCACCAGAAGTGATCATGTTGACCGGGCAGGCTACGGTCGAGACTGCGGTCGAGGCGATGAAACTCGGCGCCTACGATTACCTCACTAAACCCTATCGCATCAATGAACTCGATGTTCGCGTCAAGCAGGCGGCAGAGAAACGCCGGCTTCGTGTTGATAACACGAGACTGCGCGAACAACTTGCACGCCAGTCAGGGATTCCCGAAGTCGTTTCTGTATCTGAAGCGATGCGAGAAGCATTGAGGTTAGTCGAACGCGTCGCGCCTTCTGACGCGTCTGTTTTGATCACGGGTGAATCGGGCACAGGTAAAGAATTGATCGCTCACGCTATTCACCGACTTTCAACTCGAGCGGACTCATCATTTATTGATTTGAACTGTGCGGCATTTCAGGAATCGCTCCTTGAATCCGAGTTGTTTGGATACGAGGCGGGCGCGTTTTCTGGAGCGAAGGGCCGCAAGTTGGGCCTGATTGAACTAGCGGACGGGGGAACACTTTTTCTCGATGAAGTAACGGAACTCCCGGCACAACTTCAGGCGAAGTTGTTGCGCGCAATCGAGACGCGAACATTCTTTCGAGTTGGTGGCGTGCGCAAAGTCGAGGTCAACGTTCGTATAGTAGCGGCGACGAATCGCAATCTCGACACGGTTGTGGAGGATGGTTCATTTCGTGCGGACCTGCTTTATCGCATCAACGGATTTCAGATCGATCTGGTTCCTTTGCGCGAACGGCCCGAAGATGTCGAACCACTCGCGCGCCATCTGCTCAACCAGGTGTCCGCTACCAATCGACCTGAACTGGACGTCACGGCTCTGGAGGCTCTGCGGTCCTACAGCTGGCCTGGCAACGTCAGGCAATTGAAGAATTGTTTGGAACGAGCGGTGCTGCTTTCAAGCAATGGCCGGATCACAGTTTCTGACCTTCCACCGGAAATCTCCAGACCTTCAATTCCAATCCCAGTACTGATGAACTCCCCGGTGGTAGGAACTGCGGACGCTGGAGGTGCTGCAGTGGCGTCGCCGGCATCTCTACGTGATATGGAGCGACAACAGATATTGGCTGCCTTGGAGCAGACCGGATGGCACCGAGGTAAGACTGCCGAGATACTGGGGATTTCTGCTTCCACACTTTATCGCCGGTTGCGCGACTACAACCTCGAACGACGCCGCTAAGCATGCGAGGCATGCTTGCCGGTAAGTAACGCTCGCCGCTATTTGCTCGCCGCGATTTAATAGCCAATCAGATTAGTTATTGATGCCGGGCTTATCCCATTGGTCCTTCACGCTCGCAGCTCCAATTTTATAAGCCATGATCGAATCGGCTTTGCCGCCGGATGTGAGGCGTGGCTATGCCTCGCCGGAAGCGAACTTCTCTATTCTGTGGGCTCCGCCCTCCCAAGCCCGAACTGGGGCAGAGCCCCGGGAATTCAAAGGCGGCGTTTCCGGCGGGGCAGGGCCACCGCCTCACATCCGGCGGCGAAGCCGAGGTTATGCCAGCAAATAGCCGTTCCTGGCGCCGCGCATAACAAAGGGCGCGAATTGTTCTACTGAACAATCCGCGCCCCCGGCGAGGAAGCATGGGCCAAGTGGTCTTAGCTAATGTTACTTAACTTTACTTGTCGTCTTCGTCGCAGATAAAACCCTGCGCTCGCCAATCCTGTTCCCAGTAAAGCCATCGTGGCCGGTTCAGGAATGGTTGCTGGGCCAGTCTGAAACGTGAAGACGATGCCATTGTTCCAGAAGTGGCAATCAGAATCGAAACCAAATGCCAGGCTGTTACCGTTCGCAATGTACGCCGCCAGTGCCGCAAGTTGCGCAGCCGTAAATGTGTGAGTGAAATCGGATGCGATGTAACCATTCTGGCCGACCATGTTGAATGATTGCTGGAAAAGAAAAGTGTCGCCTGTCCCCGCAGATACCAACGCCGAATCGTTGCCAGCAAAGTAGTCGTTGATGTCAGTCACGGGTACTCCCGTCGCATCGTTGTACCAGGTAACTCCATTGACAGTCGCGCTTCGTGAGCTGGTGGCACTGGAAAAACTTCTTGCACTGTCGAGCATATGTACGAACAACATGTTTGCGTTGCGATCCCAATTCGCAATGTTTCGAAACGTTATGCTGGCTCCAGTGATGACGTGTCCTGGCGGAATGACGACGTTGCTAATGCGCCAGGTGTAGGCCCGGTGATGGTCCAAATCGAATTGACTAGACCCTCCAGCGTAATCAGATTCATTTCTATTGTCGGTGCCGTTGTTGTTGTTTGGAGCTGTTGCACTGGGGCTGAAAGTGAATGTGTCGGCGTAGGCCGCTGACGGAATGCTAAGTAATGCGAGGGCTGCAAGCAGCACCAGAATTCTTCTCATGGCTTGTTCTCCGTGTTCGTGTTTGTCGAGGCAGATCCCCACCCAAACTGTTCACCCTGATCGATGACGCATAAGGCAAGCAGTCTTTAATTTGAAATCTCAGTTGTTTGGATTGAAGTGACTCCGCACACCCACTTACTAAACCAGTTCAGCAAATGCTGGGCCAATTTGACGAATACCTGGACGGCACCAGAGTTCCGGAAAAGCCACCGAATTTGCAGCGATTTCAAATCTTGTTTTAAGCGCTTAATCCAGATGTCAGATGTCGTTCTCAAACTCAGACCTGAAGGTGGTCCAAATTCGCTGAAACAGGGCAAGAGCTGGAAGCGCCTACTGTGTGAATATATTTAATGTGAGCGGATTTGCAGAAAAAGTTAATGCGGCACACCGAGCTGCCAGACTCCTTGGACCACTAAACAAAGACCAACCAACAGCAGCGGGTCTCTCCAGATTCAAGGCAGCGCGCCTTTTTTTAAGCGGGGTTGAAAGAACCACCAACTGCGTGGTCTTGCGGGTTTACGGATAAAGATTTGCGCGGGTGAGGAGAGTCTGGAAGCGGGGATCGTTTCGCAGCTCCTTGAATACCGGATCGACTTTGGCGTTCATGAACCACACATCGCGCTCTTCATATGCCTTCTCGAGCGAGCGAAATGCCTGCTCCCTGTCACCAAGTGCAGTGTATATCCCAGCAACCGTATACGCCGAGACATAACGCTGGTTCTCTAATGCACGCAACTCGTTCAGCACCTTGCGCGCTTCAGCTTGCTTACCAGCGACCGCATAACTGTGGCCCAAATGCGCAAGCACCAACGGACTGCCGGAAAGCTGAAGGCCTCGTTGAAATGATGCAATCGCTTTGTCGTGCATGCCCTTCTGTAGATAGGCCAACCCGAGATACCGATGGGCAGGGAAGAAGTTCGGATCGAGTTGCAGCATCTTGTTGCATTCCTCGATCGCCTGATCAGTGCGCCCGGCCAGATAGAGAATCCAGGAAAGATGCGAACTCGCGATAAATGATAGCGGTTCAAGTTCCTGAGCGCGTCGGGCCGAAGCTATCGCTTCATCAAACCGACCGAACGCAGCCAGATACGAGCTGTACCATTGATGCGCGGGAGCGTAGGTAGGTTTGTGTTTGATCGCTGCTTGAAATTCCCGTTCAGCACCAATTCGATCCCAGTCCCAGCGGAACTTGGCAAAAGCGAGCGACGTGTGCGCTTCAGCCAGGGTTCCATCCAACTCGAGAGCCTTGGTAGCCGCCTCTTTTGCTTCAGGGAACGCCTCGCTCGGTTTTCTCACGCCATAGATAACCTGCATGTTGTAGCAGTCAGCCAAACCAGCATAAGCAGGAGCGTAGTTGGAATCGGTTTTGATCGCCTGTTTGAAGAAATCGATCGCCTGCTGCAACTCGACGCGAGTGCGTTTGTTCCACGAGTTACGTCCCTTGAGATAAAGGTGATAGGCCTCGAGCGTCTTCTGCTCTTCAACATTTAAGCGCAGACGCAGGTTGTCAAAAATGTCGCGAGAGATCTCTTCCTGGACCAGCAGCATGTCTGCCAGTCTTCGGTCGTAGTTCTGCCCCCAAATCTGAGAAACGTTCTGCACATCGATTAGCTCGGCTTGAATATTGACTGTATCTCCGGTGCGATGGATGCGGCCGGTAACTACCGCCCGAACATTCAGTTCCTCGCCAATCTTCCTTGGATCAAGGTCCTGATCTTTATATTTGAGCATCACGCTGCGAGGAACAACGCGCAACTTCGGTAGTTTTGAAAGACTGTTAATCAAACTCTCCGCAATTTTGTCGTCGAGGAACTCGGCATCCGCACCTGCACCTTCATCGACAAACGGTAAGACGGCAATCGATTGGATCGAACTCGCTCTCGCAACGTCGCCCGCCGTGCTGCGATCGCTGAAAAACGAGACGCCTCCCACGATCACAATTAACGCCACCAGCGCAAAGCCAACAATCAAGCCGCGATTTCTCAAAACGGTCCATCGGGGTTGAACAACTGTTGGAGGCGATCCTTCCACCGAAACGGCAACCTGGGTTGGTGTGACCTCGGCCGCAGCTGCATTCCCGTTACCGTTACTTGCGACCTTTCTGACGGGCGCGACGAAGCGGTAACCACGTCGTGGAACTGTCTCGATGAATTGTGGTCCGTTGGCACTCTCGCCGAGGGCTTTTCGCAGGAGGGAGACGTTCTGGGTGAGATTTCCCTCTTCGACGAACGTGTGAGGCCAAACACGTTTCATCAGATCTTCTTTTTCGACCAGATGACCGACGTTCTCGAGGAGGATCAGAAGAATGTCAAAAGTTTTGGGTGTAAGCGGAACCGACTCTTTGTCACGGAGCAAGAGACGTTCAGCGGGATTCACGCTAAACCGTCCAAACTCGTATGAATCGTTAATCGGCTCGCTCATTTAAGGGACTTTAGAAACATCATTGAGCTTTTTTTGAGGGCTTTCTGAGGACTTCAAACACCCACGACGACGATAATCGCGCTCAAGTTAGAAAAGTCACTCTGAAATCTGGGCAATTGTAGTCCGCGGCGGAAATAAAGGGCAAACCATCTTGATCTTCGATGGGATGCTGAAGAAGGTTTCTCACCCCGGAACCTGTTAGGCCTTTGAAGCGACGGAGGTTCTCTCCCCATGACAGGATCAAAAAAGACAAGAGAGCGGATCGAGTTTTCGCTCGTATACCTATTTAGTACGTTGGCCGGTCTGCTGGCATTTCTCTTTGTTTGGCTGGTGGGCATGGCGTGGGAGTGTTACCGGTTCTGACGTCTTCGGGGTTCGTGCCTCGCACGGAGAACATTGCGCGAGGTTTCGACCCGACGTTGGGGTGCGGTGGCAAGCCCGAACGACCTGGAGGGTTAACGCGCTTTGACAAGAAATTCCGAGGCGCAATTGGCTGGCTGGTTTGGGACTCCGTGCTGGCTGACAATCCAGATTTAAGGCGACCGCCGCACCCCAAAAGAAATTGCGGGTTGGGGATTGCGGGTTGGGGATTGGGGAATTGGGATTTGGAGTTTGGCGCTGCACCTGAAGTATTAGGATCATGCCACCCAACCCGCGGGGGTAAACCACCCTTCCCAACCTGATATCTTTGGCTGCTAACTACTGACCACGGCCACTAACTACTGACCACGGCCTGACCTCTGAGAAAACCAAATTCCAATTCCAAATCCGCAATCCGCAATCCCAAATTCCAAATCCCAAATTCCAAATCCGAAATCCGAAATCCGAAATCCGCACTCCACACTCCGCACCCCCTCCTCCTCCACTACTTCCGCGGCTTATTAAACTGCGAGCTCGGTTTCCACGCGGGCATCGCTTCTGTGTTCGCGACACGCAAACCAATGATCATTCCCACCTGCGCGAGCGATTGTGGGCCGGTCCAATCCCAATCAGGTTTCACCGTGTCGTTCACCGAATGATAATCAGTCTCCATCCACTTCTTCATTCGCGGAACCCACTGCTGCGGATCACCCGCTGGTCCACCCATCAACATCAAGGCCGGCACGCCCTGCTTAACAAACGCATAGTGATCTGAACGCACGAAAGCATTCTCCTCCGGAAGCGGATCAGGCGTAACCAGTTTGCCACTCGCGACGGTAACCTCTTCAAAAACAGCACCAAGATCTGAATGCTCCGCTCCGAATCCAACCACTCGCTTTACTGGCCCATAAACCTCTGTACCGATCCCATCAAAGTTGAGGTCTGCGGCAACCTTATTCAATGGCCACGTTGGGTTCTTTACCCAATGCTCGGCTCCATACAATCCATACTCTTCACCCGTTACCGCCAGAAAGATAATTGAACGGCGCGGTCGGGCTGACTGCTTCGGAAAAGCCTTTACGAACGCCTCAGCAATACCAACGATGGTTGCTGTTCCCAATGCATTGTCAGCAGCGCCCGGATAGATGCGACCTGCTTCGATTCCATACGCGTCATAATGCGCCGAGTAGACCACCGCCTCTTCTTTCAACGTCGGATCAGAACCTTCCATTACACCGACAACGTTGCTGCTGGTTGTTTCTTCCGTCTTGATTTGCAGGGCCAGTGTCAAAGTCTTTCCGAGATCGCGCGACAACGACTCACCTCTTTTGGCCTTCTCGAATGTCTGCGCATAGGTCATTTCAGAGCCGCTGAAGATCTTCTCCATGCCTTCATCGCCAACCAACAAGACCGGTGGAATCTTAAATGGTGGTCCAGGTGACGATGCCAACGTGACGCGCCGGCGTGACATGTAATTTGCGATAAGTGAGAAGGGCTGTGCTGCGGTGCCCGCGTTGGCGACTATCATCGCCGCGGCGCCGCGACCGAAGATCGCCATTGCCCGAGCCTGGGGACTGGTCGCTCGCCTCCAGACGGCCTGGTCCACTCCAGCTGGTTGCCCATTGACGATGATTACTACCTTGTCCTTTAAATCGAGGCCAGCGAGATCGTCGCGCTTCAAGTCGGTTGAGACAACGCCGTAACCGGCAAATACCACACCCGCAGAAAGATCAATCTTGTCGGAGGTGAATGGAGGCAACATGACATAGTCAGCGCCGTACGTGAGGGTTGCATCACCGATTTTGACCGTGGATACAGGCAACACCTGTGTCGATTTGAATTTGATCGTTTGGAGATAAGTTCCGTTGTCACCAAGAGGCTTCAATCCCAGCTTCGCAAAACGATCGGCGAGGTAGGCGGCAGCTTTGTCCGCGCCTGGCTGACCCGTTCCGCGTCCCTCAAACTCTTTCGAACTCAAGGCGACCGTGACGTCGCGAATCGTCTCAAGCTTTACGCGACGAGCAGCTTTGGTCTCAGCACTGGTTAGAGTGGGAGTGGCGCTCTTGATTGTTGCCGCGGAAGTTTGAGCTAAAACAAAGACAGCGTTTGAGGATGCGAGCAGCGCGATTGCCAGAAATGATGACAATAATCCGCGACGCTGGAACTTATTACGAAATAGTGGATGCATGTTGTCTCCTGATGCTTGAGGTGTGGAGACAGTATACGCAGTTAGCGGTAAGAATGTTTGCTGTATGAGGGAATTTCGGAATAGGAATTTTGGATTGCCGATTGCGGATTGCGGATTGCGGATTTGGAAATTGGAATTTGGAAATTGGGAATTGGAATTTGGAATTTGGAATTTGGAAATTGGGATTTGGAATTTGGGATCTGGTTTGTCAGTGGTCAGTGGCAGCTGCCAAAGATATCAGGTTGGGAAGGTGGTTTACCCCGCAGGTTCGGTGGCATCAAGGCGAGAGGGTTTGTGCGCCGCACCTGAAGTATTAAGATCATGCCACCAAACCAGCGGGGGTAAACCACCCCTTCCCAACCTGATATCTTTGGCAAATTCCAAATTCCAAATTCCAAATCTGAGCAGA
>DATBMP010000013.1:0-9752 GCA_036554845.1 Pyrinomonadaceae bacterium | reverse complement strand
TCTCTTTCCGAAACGCTTCATCAAACACGCTCAAACAGTGAGCGTCTTTGAATTCGCGCAGGTTTCGCTTCACTCCCGTCGTGATGAAATCCACTGCCTGCGCGAAAGTCTGAACGATACACCTGGCCCAGTAACGCTGTTCAGCGAGCGATGCAGAATAGCGATCCACATCCTTGAAACGATATTTGTCGTGCTTGGCAGCGAACTGACGAATCGAGCCATAGTCCAGAATCGCGCCACTCGCCAGCATGTTGTCGCCATCCCAGGCCAGCCAGTTGAAGATGTACTCCTCCTCGAGCACCGCCGCCATCTTTCCGTAAGATTGTGCCAGGTAGTTGAGCGCTTTTTCGTATCGTGAAGGACCAGTACGGGGGATCTGCCAGAACCCGTTCTCGACCTCGCGTTGAATAAAGTAGTCGAGGGTCGCCTTCACTTCATTGTGGCGTGCCTGCTTGAGGTAGCGAAAGATATGAGCCGGTCGGATCAAGTTCGGTGCACTGCGGACACCGATTGCTGTGCCATCCGGAAAACCGATCACTGCGAGACAACGTTCGGTCGGTATGCCTTGACGATAGAAGATCTCAGACATCACCGCGCTACCCATCATCTCGTCCAGTTCTGCCAACCCTGATGAATAGCCGTAACTTTCGTCGCCTGTTTTCACTGCGCCATCTGACTGTTGTGCCCCGGGGCTGAGAATCGTCGCGCCGGTACCCCTGCTCGAGACATCAAAAGTGAGTTCGCTGGTGTGCAGCAGACCATTCCAGATGCTGCGACCATCGCCAGAGGTCTTGCCTTGTTTATTGGCGTGTTGGGTTTGCAGGTAGCGCGTGGCCATGAAGTGACCAGGCTTGACCGATTCACGTGGGAATTTCTTTCCCTCGCGCAGATCGTATTCGTTGATGATTTGAAGAGAGAAAGTGTCGAGAATCGCCTTCTCGAGTTTTTTGTCGATGGTGGATGGATGATCAGAGGGGATGAGTTCCATTTCCCGCGCGAGGGGGAAATTGAAGTAGAGGACGCGACCGTTGGGACGGTAGCGGGCCTGATAGTCTACGAACCCATCGGCTACAACTTTTCGCCACGGATGAGTGCCGTCTAACTCTTTGAACTTCTCATACATGCAGTCAGTACTGATGAGAAGGGGCCAACCTTCGATGAGTTTGGGACTGGAGAAGGCCTGAGTCAATGATTTTTTTGGTTTGCGGGGAAATTGGTCAGTTGTCAGAGGTCAGAGGTCAGTTAGTTTGTTTGTCTTGGGTCTTCGGGTCATTGATCTGGGTGGCAACACAGTCATTACCACCTCGTGGTAGCGGGTGAATCGTCACCGAAGCACGAGTGTGGAGAGCCGCTTTGCACAAAAAGTCTTTTGGGTACGGCTCGGCCGCACCCTTGCGGTAAGCCTGCGGCTTACCGTTATTCCAACCTAAATATCAGGCTATGCCTAAACTGTTCCATCTTTTGAGGCATAGCCTCGATCAAAATATATGAAGGTTCGGTAAGCCGCAGGCTTACCGCAAGGGTGCGGCCGACCCGGAACTCCAAAAAAGGACTTTTTGTGCAAAGCCGTGGAGAGTTCAGTCCCCTTGGTTTATCGAATGAACGATCCACTAACGACACCGAACATAAGACCCAAGCCTAAACAGAAACGGCGTGAATGCCATCGCATCCACGCCGCTGCGTACAGCCTCTGGGGTCAGGCTATGGTTTGTCGTTTAGTATCCCCGGTATCCGTCGCGATATCCGTTTGCGAAACCTTGCCGGAAATACTGTTGATACAGCGCACGATTACCGAACCGTGAATTGTAATCCTTTGTAGCACTGCGATAGTCACTCTCATCGCGGTACTCGAAGCGATTGCCATCATTACGATCGTTTCGGCCTTCCTTGATACCCTCGTTATAGCCGGCGTTCAAAGCCGTCTGTCGCAGGTCGAAGGAGCCACCATAGTTACCCCATCGATCGTTATCCCATCGATCGGCACGTCGGGCCGAACGTCTTTGCTGACGTTCCCATTCACGCTGACGTCTTAGTTGTTCGCGCTGATAGTCGCGTTGACGTCGATAGTAATCATCGTTTCGGTATTGTGCCTGGGCCGTTGAAGCTGACATGAACCCGATGCCTAACAACAACGAGATACCCAGGACTGCGCCCCCAATTGTGTTCCTAAAAGATTTGATCTTCATCGTTACCTCCGCCCCTGACTCTGGCAATGAACATGCCGCAATCGATATCAGCAAAAAACACGGAAAATCGCCCCATTTGGCTATCCCATTTCGTGTTTCGTTATCCGACATCCGTACCAGATGCGTCGTAAGCGGTGCTAATAACCGGTCATGATAAATACCGGTGTTAGAATCGTTTTCGGTTATGAGAATGCGTCGATCACCAATTACCTTCATCCTGATCGCTTGGTTTTCGGTTGCTTCAGTCATGGGGCAGGAAGCGAAAAGCAAAGCATCACCTTTCGATTCGTTCGGTTATATCAGCTCGGACGACGCATCAGCACGACTCGACAATTTCGCAGTCGGTTTGGAACAGCAACCGGCCGCGATGGGCTACGTGGTCTCGTATGGGCCAAGAGGCAAGGGGGCAGGAACAGGAACTTATCTAGGGCAGGTGCTAAAGAACTATCTTGTCAGTACGCGCGAACTTGCGGCGGATCGGATTCAGACAATCTACGGAGGGCGCTATAAGAATCCGGAGGATATTTTTACCGAATTGTGGATCGTGCCCGCCGGGTCTCCTGCGCCCGAACCTATGACTTTCAAGAGCAAACTAAAAACCGTAAAAGGCAAGTTCGCCGATGCCAGTAGCTGGGATGGATATAACGAATGTGCCTGTGGACCAGTGTTCGGCAACGTTCTACGCGCCGCATTTGCGGATGTACTGATGGAGCAGCGCAACGATCTTGCGTACATTGTTGCTTCGAGTTTCCCTGATTCGTCTCCTGGACATTGGCGCCGAACGGCGAAGAATGTAGCTGCTGAGTTAAGGGAAGAAGGGATCGAAGGCGAACGGATAAAGATCATTTACGGTGGAACCAACAAGTTAAGCGAAGACGATCTGGTCGATGAAGTGAAATTCCAGTATTGGATTTTGCCCGCTGATGCACCGCCACCGGTTAGAGAAGCTAAGCCTGAGCGCACCCCGAAGAAAGCAGCACTTATCGGACAGTACCACCAATGGACGCTCAAATTTCCTCGCAGCGAACGTGCTGTATTCGATGGGGTTGCCGACGTGTTGCGGTCTGATCCGCAGTTGAGCCTCTTTCTAATCATCCGTCCGGAAATTCCTCGCGTCGATGAGTATCGTCAACCGGATGAGCCGCCCGATATTGATCCGGTGAAGTTAGTGGAGAGATGGAAATCGGAGTTGTTAAAGCTGGGAATAAAAGAGAGCCGCATCCTGGTCGTCAACGCTGGCGCTCAGGACTATGGCCCAGTGATTGACGTTTGGGTGATCCCCCCGGGAGCGTCACTGCCAGATCCTCATGCTGAGGACGAAGGAAATCCTGTCGAGCCTTAAAGTTTGGCGAGTGTCTCCATAAACAATCCTACGTCAGACAGATCTTGCAAGAAGGCATCCGGTTCACATTGAATCAACTCTGATTCGCTGAAGAGTCGACCGGTTCCAACTGCAATAACGCGAGTTCCGAAATGACGAGCGCAGGCGATGTCGTTTGGAGTGTCACCGATGACGATGAACTGCGAGGGATCCAGTTCCTTGCCCAAGTAGCGATTGATGCGTTCTACAGCAAGGGCCGGGAGATCGCGTCGATCATGCGATTCATCGCCGAACGCACCGGGCAAAGTGAAGAACTCGGATAGTCCAACCAACTCCATCTTCAGATAAGCAGCAGGTTCAATGTTTCCGGTCAGCAATGCGGATTCGTAGCGGGGGTGCTCTGCAACTGCTGCGAGTGTCTCTCGGGCGCCAGGCAACACTTCAAAGAACTGCTGACCATTACCCGTAGCCTTCTTCATCTCTTCCATGTAGCGATCGCGAAGGTGGTCGATGCGTTCGCGCACGTGTTCGTGAGTAAAACCCTCGTGTCGCAACGCTTCGCCAACGATCTGAAGATCGGTCATGCCTGAGACTCGCATCTCAGGCAATCGACCTGCAGTGCCAAACACTGCTTCGAGTACTGGGATCGTGTAGTCCTTGAAGGCGCCAGAGCGAAGCGATCGAATCAAAGTGCCGTCAATGTCCCAGAGGAGTATGCGAAGATCGTGTGCTGGCTGAGTAGTTTGATTAGTCATTTTTGGAGTGTGATGGCAAGCACAGTGCGACACGCTCGTTATTGTCGATTTGCGTTTGGTAAAGGTTCATTTCACTTGTAGCCATACAAAGATCAATGAGTCTACGTAAGGTCAAAAGATCAATCGACAATCGACAATCGACAATCGACAGTAACGAGGACTCCAAACTATTCAATCATCGCAAGTACGTCGCCGGCATTCACGGTAGCACCGGGAACTGCTGTCAGTGAAACAACCGTTCCCGACTTTGGTGCCTTCATCTCGTTCTGCATTTTCATAGCTTCGACGACAACGATTCCTGCGCCAGCTTCAACTTTTACTCCGACTTCAACCAACACCCGCACAACCTTACCAGGCATTGATGCTTGAATTCGGGCAACACCGTGATTTTCTCGGCCGGAAGACTGTCCGCTGCGAAGCCGTTTCGGATCGACGAGTGTGACTGCGAAGGTGCGGCCGCTGAGCTGAACCTCAAACTGGTTGGGCTGCTCGTCACTGGTTGACACCAAACAATCGTAAACGGCAGTCCCATCGATCAGAAGATAGGCACCGCCGTTTAAATCACGAAGCTCGATTTCATAATCACGCTCATCGATTCGAGCAAAGACAGTATCACCACGTCGCTCGAGATTGAGCACGTGGCTCTTTTGCTCAGTTTCGGCGTCGAATCGCATCATTTTCCTCGCGACGTCTGATCGCGACCGTCACGGCCTAGATCAACCCGTCCCGACATCTTCCAGCGGTTCTCGATGTCAGAGATTGAGTTTCGCGATTTAGATAACCGCCCTTGTAGCTTTGTGTAATGGATCGCCGCCACGACCAGCGAAAGATCACGTCGTTTGATCTCTTCGGCGTTCTCTGTAGGTGTAGCTTTAGATTGGCGTTGAAGAAAGCGTCCGATGAAACCGGTGTCGAGTTTCGCTTCTATGAACTCTTCGTCCCGCACAATCTCTCTGAAGAAAGAAAGCGTGGTCTTGATGCCGGCAATCTGGTACTCATCGAGCGCTCGGCGTAAACGATCGATTGCTTCGGAGCGAGTTCGTCCCCAGGCTGCCAGCTTTGAGATCAGCGGATCGTAGTGAATCGAAACCTCCGAGCCGAGCATCACGCCACTATCGTCGCGAATACCTGGACCAGATGGAGCACGCAAATGGGTGATGCGACCCGGTGAAGGGAAGAAGTTGTTGTTCGGATCTTCGGCATAGACGCGACATTCGATCGCGTGTCCATTCCAACCTATTTCCTCTTGACTAAAAGATAATGGGCGACCAGCGGCGACGGTGATCTGCTCGCGCACGAGATCGATGCCTGTCACCAGTTCCGTAACAGGATGTTCGACCTGAAGTCGGGTATTCATCTCCAGGAAATAAAATTCGCGGGTTGCGTCATCCAGAAGAAACTCAATCGTTCCCGCTCCCAGATAGTTAACGGCGCGTGTGAGTTTTACTGCTGCCTCACCCATGTGTTGTCGCAGATCGGAATCATTGATTGGGGAAGGACATTCTTCAATTACCTTCTGATGGCGCCGTTGAATGGAACATTCACGTTCACCCAGATGGACCACGTTGCCATGACTGTCTGCGAACACCTGAATCTCGATGTGACGAGGTCGGGCAATGGCCTTTTCGAGATAGACCGAGTTGTCGCCAAAAGCAGCGGCGGCCTCTGATCGTGAATTCTCAAAAGCGGACAACATCTCGGCGGGGTTATCGACTAGCCGCATGCCTTTGCCGCCGCCGCCGGCAGATGCTTTCAACATCACCGGATAGCCCAGACGCGACGCCGTCTCCTCTGCTTCTTTAGCCGAAGAAAGTACTTTTACGGTTCCTGGCACCACGGGGACGCCCGCATCCACAGCAGCCTGCCTCGCGCTGGTTTTCGATCCCATGATCTCCATCGCTTCAGCAGATGGTCCGATAAAAACCAGACCGGCATCTTTTACAGCTCTTGCAAAGTCCGCATTCTCAGCCAGAAAACCGTAACCAGGATGAATAGCTTCTGCTCCGGTCTGTTTCGCTGCCGCGATCAGCGCTTCGATGTTTAGGTAGCTTTGAGTTGAAGGGGGTGGACCAATCAATACGGCGTGATCTGCAAAGCGAACATGAACCGCACCGACATCAGCCTCTGAGTAAACGGCCACCGGGGAGATGTTCAGATCGCGACAAGCGCGGATCACGCGCACTGCGATTTCGCCGCGGTTGGCTACCAGTACTCGACGAAGCATCTGTTTCAGAGGTTTGCTCGCAGTCTTAACTTTCAAGTTAGCGTGAAAGCATTATTGCAGATGGGAAGAGAAGGCGAAAACACACCATCCCGCGGACAACACTCTCATCGCGTTGCTCGGCACAGAGGATTAAGCGACTCAACTGCTCTGAATGTCAGGGTTTTGCAGCTTTTGTGGTTGCGGAGGTGATGATTGCTGTCTTGGGAGAATCTGACGCCTTAGTGATCATTCCGTCTCGCACGATCAGATCGTCTTCAGTGCCGTACAGTTTGTCTGGACCTGGCAGTTGAAGAGAATAGCGGTTGAAAGCCAAACCGTCAGCGATCGGTTCAGCGGATTCAACATGTGAAGCCTTGATTACGGTTGGTCTGCGTTCGAGCTTTGGAAGTGCGGCTGCAACGTCAGCGCTCGGCCGGTATACCTTTGAATAGTCCTTCGGATCGATGTTGAGACTATCCAAAGCGCGACCAATGGATCCATCCGGATCAGAGAGTTGTCTCAAGTCGGCGAGATCGACCGGATTTTGACCTTTTCCAAACTTCGCCTGATATTCGAGCAGGGCGCGATCGATGGCGTAACCGTGGGCATAATGTTCTGCCTCGATTGCATCCCGGCGCTGATTAAGCCGTTCAGGAATCGTCATTCCAATCAGTGCCACGATCACAACCGGCACCGAGGCAGAAGCCAGGTATCCGGCTTTGGCGTAGCGAATGCCGCAGTAACGCTCCGGAGACTCCAACATTGATCGGTAAATTTTCCTCGCTCCCCAAAGCACGAGGACGGTGAAGGGAATCGCAACCAGCTTTAGTCGCCACGCGGCGGTTTGGCCGGCGGCAATCCATGCCCAGAAGCCAAAAGAGATCGTCGCTTTGGTAGCCAGCGCGACAATGGTCTGAATTAGAAAGGCCCCGACCATCAAGAGACCAATTACTACCAAGAACAGAGATCGACCGTAAGAGGGCAACTCGTGTTCTGGTTTGGGAAGGGGTTCACCTACAGGACGTGCACCGCAAGCGTCACAGCCATTGCTCAGGGCGCCATCAAACTTGAAACCGCAGCAGGGACAAATCGTCACGTGTTTGTTCCTTGAACGCTGAAGATAGTGGTCCAATTGTCAATTACCTTCGTCGGGTTGGGATCGTTAACCGGCTTTATGTATCAAAGTCTGTTCAGCTCGAGGTTCGAGCGGTGCGCTTACTGAGGTTGGAGAAGTCTGGGGCCGTTCCTCATCAGCCGTTTTTGCCTGCGTTACTTTATTCAGTTCATGCCACGTGTGGTACATGCGATGGGCAAAAGTCCAATAAGAACCTATAGCCAAGACCCAAAGGACGGCTGGCATTCGATTAGCAAAGTAATTGCTGGATCCGGGAACAGTGCTTAAGGCGCCGATGATGAAAAGAACTACTCGTTCTGGGCGCCTGAGAAACCCTACATCACACTTGGGAATCAGGCTTTCGGCTCGGGCGCTAGCGTAGCTTACCATAACTGAACCCATCAAACCGGCCCCCGCCAGAAAAACGTTAAGAGTTGAGTGAGATGGGGTTAGGCGTGCATAAAACACCATCAATCCCACAAAAATCACCATGTCCGACAGGCGATCGAGCGAGGAATCGAGGAACCCTCCAAATCGGGTGACTCGGCCCGACAGCCGCGCCACCTGCCCGTCGAGCATGTCAAAGAGATTAGCAATTATTAGGACGATGCCAGCCGAAAAGAATCTACCAAACCCAAACAACAGGCCGCTTCCCACGTTCAAGGCGACGCCGATGACCGACAGCAAATTGGGGTTGATGTGTCCGTGAGCTAGCCAACGGACCATCGCATCAATAATGCGCTGTGCGCCTCGTCCGATGCTGGCCCCAAACATGATCTGGTCGGTTTCTCCTTTTAATGACGCATTATGCCGAAAAAGACTGCAACTTAATAGCCATACGACAAGCGGCGGATTTTAGGGATGAGGGGTAACGGTGTCAAGGATATGCGACTCCAAAACATTACGTAAGTCTTAGTTTTGATGCTCACCCTTCCGGATCGTCCCGCTTTATTTACGGCTGCTCATCATGGAGTGTCGTAAGCCGCCGTATCTCAAACGTGCGCGCGCCCGCTGGAGTTCGAACTACTACTTCGTCACCCTCTTCCTTCCCCATCAAACTTCTGCCCACCGGCGACGTGGTAGAGATGAAGCCCTGCTGGGGATCGCTCTCCTCAGGTGTGACCAGCCGGTAGGTTATCTCCTCATCCTTCTCGCCATCGTAAAGCACCAGCGTTGAGCCATACGACGCTTTTCCCTGGGGGATTCTTTTCAGATCGATCGAGGCGATTTCACTAATGCGCTGGCGTAGTTCAACGATGCGAGCCTTTACGACGTTCTGTCGATCTAAAGCGGCGCGGTATTCCGAGTTCTCTCTCAAGTCTCCAAACTCGAGCGCCCGTTTGATCTCTTTCGGTAAATGAACGCGCAACTCCGACTCAAGCTCATCGAGTTCACCTTGGAGTTTCTGTTTGATGTCTTCCTGCAACGATTATCTCCTCTGAAATCGGTCAATGCTGCGGTCTCGCGTAACTCGCGTCTAAGGGAGCGCCAAATGAGATGCCGGTGTCACGTGCAGTGCGTACCAGTTGTCCACCTGGTGGAACTGTCTTGACGTTGGCTATAGCGAGCGAGATTGGAACGGTCACAACGTCGCCTGCCTGTAACGCAACCATCACGCCCTTCTTTCCTTCAGCCAGCGCGCGTACGGCACACGAACCGTAATTGGTGGCCAGCATACGATCGAAAGCGTTTGGACGACCGCCACGTTGAAGATGGCCCAGGACGACACAGCGTGTCTCTTTACCGGTCAGGGCTTCGATCTTTCCCTGGAGATACAATCCGATGCCACCCAATCGAGGAGCGTGCAACTTGTCGCCTTTGTCCTGATAGATCTGTTCGCGACCAGCTTCGATCGCTCCTTCCGCAACTACCACGATACTGAAGTTCGAGCCAGCCTTCTCTCGTTCATTTATCTTGCGCGCGACTGACTGAAGTGAGAAGGGCATCTCGGGAATCAGAATCACATCTGCTCCGCCAGCGATTCCAGAGTGCAGCGCAATCCAACCCGTATCACGTCCCATCACTTCCAGGATCATCACCCGGTCATGCGATTCGGCGGTTGTGTGAAGACGATCGAGTGCCTCGGTGGCGATGTCGAGCGCGGTTACAAACCCGAATGTCAGTTCCGTGCAAGCAAGATCGTTGTCGATCGTCTTAGGGACACCGCACACGG
>DATBMP010000267.1:0-6275 GCA_036554845.1 Pyrinomonadaceae bacterium | reverse complement strand
GCCAGGCGCGAAACTCATCGCGAAACTCTTGTTCAGCTGGAGTGAGATTCAAGTTCATGATTCAGGTTCGTAAAAATCCGGAAGCCGTTCGAACGGTTTTCATTTTAGGTTTTCATTGGTGGTCTTCGAAAAACGCCAATCGTCAATCGTCAATCGCCAATCGACAATCGACCTCGACTCGCTTCCCACAACAACTCTGAAACATCCATCACGCGCACATGCCGCTCACCTTTGCACGCGTTGATTCCATCTTCCATCATCGTCAAGCAAAATGGACAACCGACAGCCAGCACATCAGCTCCGGTCGCCAGTGCTTCGCGCGCGCGCTCCTGATTTACTCGCTGGTCGACCGGTTCTTCGACAAAACTCATGCCGCCTCCACCCCCGCAACAGAAACTTTTATTCCGATTCCTCTCCATCTCCAACGGCTTTTGCTGTGAAGAGATCTGCACCAACTGACGAGGCGCTTCATAGATGCCGTTCTGTCTTCCGAGATAACAAGGATCGTGAAAAGTGACTTTGCGATCCGTCTTTGCCAAAGGCTTGATGCGGCCATCGTCAACCAGCCGATTCAGATAATCACTGTGATGAAAGACTTCAAAGTTCGCGCCGTAGCGTGAGTATTCGTTCTTGAAAGTGTTAAAGCAATGAGGACAGGAGGTGACGACCTTGCGAACCTTGTAGTGCTCCAGGTTTCGCACGTTTTCCCGCGCCAACGTTTCGAATAAAAACTCGTTGCCGATACGTCGCGCCGGATCGCCGGAACACTTTTCTTCTCGACCCATCACGGCAAATCTCACGCCTGCCTGTGTCAACAGTTGTGCAATGGCCCGAGTCACGCTTTGATTACGTTCAACCAGTGCGCCACCGCATCCGACCCACAGCAGCACCTCAGCATCCTGCGCTTCACTCGCGTGCTTGATGTCGAGACCCCTGGTCCAATCCACGCGCGTTGCTTGTGTGCCGCTGAAAGGATGACCACGCTTCTCAAGTGACATGACCGCTTCCTGCATGGTGTCGGGAAACTCTGACTGTTCCATTACCAGGAACCGGCGCATGTCTACAATCTTCGGCATCTGTTCGATCAAGACCGGGCAAGCTTCCATGCAGGCAGCACAGGTGGTGCATTGCCAAAGTGAAAGCGGTGCCGTCGAAGGGGTAGCGCCAATGATCAGTTTCCTTGGACCATCGCTGTTGTCGGTGGACCGAGAATTCATCAAGTCCCTCAGCTGCACGATAATGTCTCGCGGTGAAAGCTCCTTGCCGACCAGGTTCGCGGGACACACGGCAGTACAACGTCCGCATTCTGTGCATGAGTCGAAGTCAAGAAGGTCTTTCCAGGTAAAGCTGTCCAACGAATCGACGCCAAAGGTAGTGTCCCTCTCAAAGTCCAGTTGTTTAAGTGACGCACCCAGAGGGACCAGGCTGGCGGTATAGATGTTGAGAGGCGCGGTCACGACGTGGAGCATCTTGGTAAAGGGAAGCCAGGCGATGCAGCCGAAGACCGTCAAAAGGTGAAACCACCAGACACCCAGATGCAACGAGCGCATCTGCTCTACGCTCAGATACACTGCTGACGTGCGTGCCACCAGGTTGCCAAAAGGTGACCATGTGGCCCATGGATCCTTGGTAACCGCGATGCGCCAACCCTCAAGCAGAAATCCCTGCACACACATTAAGAGAATCAGTGCCAGGATCGAGGTGGCCTCAGTTGTGTAGATCAGTTTTCGTGGCTTCGATAGGTACCGTCTTGCTGCGGCAAGTAGAACGCCGAGGATCACTAGCGCGCCAAATAGATCGACAATGAACGACTGGAAATAGAGATAAAAGCTGCCGCGCATGATCGTGGTGCCAAAGTCGGCATCCAGTGCGACAACAATGGTGGCGATCGTGAGGATCACGAATCCATAACTGATAAACGCGTGGAACAGGCCAGCGTAGGCATCGCGGGCAGTGCGTTGTTGGGCGGCCGCATGCTGCAACAGCAGTTTGAATCGTTGAGCAGGATGATCAAACCGGACCAATGGCTGACCTCGACGCCAACGCTGAACCTTTCGATAGATGCCGTAGCCAGCGATAACGAGAGTGGGAAGCAACAGGAGGTACATCAGCCAAATGTGGTTGATGTTCCAGTAGATCTCGCGTGTGGCTTCGTTTGGATTCATTAGCGTGGGGGGCAGTGGTTCGGTGGTCAGTGGTCAATTGATGGTCATCAACCGCCAACTTCCACCGACTACTTCCTCAAGGCGCCCAGCTTCTCCCGCAACAACGGAACCACCTTGCGATAGTCTTCAACGATCCCGAAACGCGAATGCTTGAAGATCGGTGCATCTGGATCAGTGTTAATCGCCGCGATGGTCTTAGCTTCTGAGATGCCTGCCATGTGTTGGCTCGCCCCGGTGATCGCAATTGCCAGATAGAGATCGGGAGACACCTTCTTGCCGGTTTGTCCTACCTGCCAGGTCGGCAAAACCCAACCTGCATCACACGCAGCTCGCGAGGCAGCCATCTGTGCGCCCATCAAATCCGCCAACGGTTTGAGTTCGTTCTCAAAAGGCTCAGGACCACCTATGCCACGACCTCCGGAAACGATCACTCGAGCTTCCTCGAGTCGGACCTCACCCTGATCTTCACGCTTGCTATCGATCATTCGCGTGCGCGTGTCACGTTGAAGTGTTAGTTCAGCACGCGAGATGACGCCCTGCGATTCACGACGTCCAGCGGGCGCAAACGATCGCGCGCGCAACCAGACAACTGCCGGAGTCCGCTTCAATTCGATCACGGCCTCGGCTTTGCCTCCGTAAACCTGCCGCACAACCAGGAACGAACCGTCGTCAACACGTAACTCAACAACATCGCCAACTGCACTTCCGTGAAGGCGATGAGCAAGACGCGGAGCAAGCTCCTGGCTGTAGGTGTCGTTCGCAAATAACAGGACGCGTGGTGAGAGGTTCGTGCCTGCCTGCGCGAGCGCAGTTAGGTACGTTTCAGGTTGGTAAGAAGAGACTTCAGGTTGATCTATGACGATCACAGTTTCGGCAATGTGGACCAGATCGTTCGCTAAGCCGGAGCCGTCCCGGGCCAGTATCACAGCATGAAGTCTTCCACCCAACTTGTCGGCCAGGCGGCGTCCTTCGCCAGCTAATCCTTGTGCGGCTTTATCAAACGCAGATGAAAAGAGAGTTATTACGACGTCGTTCATCGAAACTATTTTGATAAAAGAGTTTTAGAGTGCGTTGATGACTGAGGCTATTCGCTGTGCAAAAATACTGACTCTATCGTCCAGGGTATCGCCCTGCACAAACTCGCATTCCGTCTCTTTCTGTGGCACGTAAAGATCGACAACCTTGTAGTAACTGTTGGTGGCTGACTCGAGTCCCAGTTCCGCCACGTTCAATGTCTTCAGTGGCTGCCGATAGGAGTTCATCACGTCGCGCACCTTCGGAATTCGCGGCACGTTATGTTCGTCATTTGTGATCGTCACCACCAACGGCGTCGTTGCTTCGAAAACTTCCCAGCCACTGTCGGTCTGCCTTTTCACAACTAGCTTGCCAGCTTTGTCTTCGAGATGATCGACGAACGAGATACAGGGAAGTCCCAGTTCCTCGGCGAGTAGTGCACCGGTTTGACCCGCACCCCAATCACCTGATTCGCGACCGACCATGACGAGATCGGAAGGCACGTGAGTGCGAATCGCAGCAGCGAGAATTTGTGCGACACCGAAGGGATCGGGCTTGGTTTCGTCTTCTTTGAGGACGAGCACAGCTTGATCTGCTTTCATCGCCAGGGCTTTGCGCAACGAGTCTTCAGCCGACGGCGGGCCGTATGACAATACGGTGATGTTTCCCATTCCTGTTCGTTCACGAAGTTGCAGCGCTGATTCGAGAGCGTTCTCGCAGAAGATGTTGGTGACGAGGTTTGCAGAGCCACGTTCGGCCTCGAGCTTCGCCTGGTCGACGGAAAAATCCCGCGCCGGGACTTCGGGATCGAGGATCTGTTTTAGACAGACGGTGATGTTCATGGGGTGTAGTCAGTTGTCGGTGGTCAGTTGTCAGTTGATGGTCTAGGGTCTTTGGTCTTTGGGTTTGTTCTCGGGGGACACGGGTCGTCTGGATTGCGTCGCTTAGCGACGTCCGAAGCTAATCGAAACTGCCCAGGTATGGTTGCATTTCGTGGTCGCTACGCGACACAGCCGTCCCTGTTCTTGAAACGCTGGGCTAAGTTCATGAGGTCGCTACGCGACATTAAAGTTCCAAAAACCAAGTACCTAAAACCAAGACCATCAACTGACCACTGACACAACTGACAGCTGACCAGTCCTTACACAACCTTCAACGAATGCGTTCGCGGTTCCGGGCGCAGCAATCCATGCAGCACGATCTTCGATATCTCTTCGCCAATCTGATCGGGTGTTAGCGATCCGTCCGGGCGATACCAGCGAGATAACCAGTTGATCATTCCCAGGATGCTGAAAGTAGCGGTCGTCGTGTGCACGTCCTGAAGCTTACCCTGATCCTGTAACTCGGCTAGTGTGCTGCGCAGCTTGTCAAAGTAGGCGCGTTTGCGGGCCGTTATCTTTCGATTCTGAGTAGGAGTGAGCGCGGTGATTTCGTCAACGAGGATGGTTATCGCGCCCTCGCCGCGAGTCACCAGCTGCGCGTGTTTGGCGATGATGAAATGAAGCCGTTCGCTCGGGTCCTTGATCGACTCAGCGGGAGTCACGCATTCGTCGCGCAGCTCATCCAGGCCAAACGACATGATGTCGAAGAGCAGTTCCTTCTTTCCGCTGATGTAGTGATAGAGGCCGGCTTTGGTTATCCCGAGCGCGTTGGCGATATCGTTAACCGAGGTCGCGTCGTAACCTTTGCGAAGAATAATTTGTGCCGCCGTGCGATAGACCTCCGCCAACCGATCGTTGTTTTGAGCCGGTTTCTTTTGAGGCTTCATTTACCGTCCTTCCGGAACAGGGTGGTGTAACTTGTTGTGGGTTAGGAAACTACAATGCTATCTTACCGACCGTCCGGTAGCTTATACAAGTCATTTCAGATTGTCGATTGTAGATTGCCGATTTCTTGAAACTCCAGCCGTCGCGATCGGCTCTCTACCTAACGTTTAGGATTTTGCTGAGCTGGTACCGTGAATTGAGGCTTCATACGTTCTGCCAAATCGTGATCGAAAGATTCTTCAATGAGATCGGCAATCGATAATCGGCAATCAACGATGTTCACCGGCGGGCAATTCCTCACAGTCGACCCAACTCCGTCTGAAACGTTTACTCGCGAAGACCTCACACCCGCTCAACAGATGCTCGGACGCGTCGCCGCAGAGTTTATGCGCAAGGAGGTCATTCCTCGCGAATGCGAAATCTACGACAAAGACTGGTCACTCACACGCGAACTACTTCTCAAGGCCGGCGAGCTCGATCTACTACGTGTGGACATCCCGGAAATTTACGGCGGCCTCGGTCTCGATAAAGTCAGTTCCGCCTATCTTGGTGAACAGATAGGCATCATGCCTTCTTTTGCAGGCTCGCTCGGCGCGCACACAACGATCGGCACTCTGCCGTTGGTCTACTTTGGCACTGATGAGCAGAAGTCACGTTACTTGCCAAAGCTCGCTGGCGGAGAATGGGTCTCTGCATTCGCTCTAACTGAACCCGGATCTGGTTCGGATGCTTGTGCTGCACGAACACAGGCGATTCTTGAAGCAAGTGGCAAGAACTACGTCCTCAATGGACAGAAGATGTGGATCACAAATGGTGGATTCGCGGATCTGTTTACGATCTTCGCGCAAGTTGATGGCGACAAATTCACTGCCTTCCTCGTTGAACGAGAGATGGGAGTGGTCAGTGGCCGCGAGGAACCGAAACTAGGCCTGGATGGCTCATCGACCACCGCTCTCATTCTCGATAACGTAAAGGTTCCGGTTGAAAATGTGCTTGGCAAGGTCGGCGAGGGACACAAGGTCGCGTTCAACGTTCTCAATCTCGGTCGTCTTAAGCTCGGCACACGAAACATTGCTGCAGCTAAGCAGGCGTTGACTCGAGCAATCGGCTATGCGGTCGAGCGTCAGCAGTTCGGAAGAGCCATTGCACAGTTTGGTTTGATTAAGCAGAAAATTGCTGCGATGACCGTGCGTTGCTTTATTGGCGATGCGATGGTTTATCGAACGCTCGGTGATGTGGATCGTGCGCTTGAGCAGGTACCAGAGAACGACCTGTCGCAAGTTCTTAAAGTGATCGAGGGTTACGCGGTTGACGGCTCAATCAACAAGGT